>NZ_LBJU01000109.1:0-124456 GCF_028128835.1 Bradyrhizobium sp. CCBAU 65884
GCGATGCGGTCGCCTTCGCTGGCGCCCTCGTCGGCCATCGACTTCTTCGGCGCGGCCTTCTCCTTGGCGGGCTTTGCTTCCTTGGCCACTTCCTTAACAACAGGCGCGGGCGCTTCAGCGGCCGGCGCGGGCTCGGCCTTGGCTTCAGCCTTGGCGACGGGCGCGGGCGTCGGCGCCTCGATCGCGGTCTCGCGGAAGGCGCGCTCGAGCTCGTCGAGCGAGACTTCGCCCGGACGCAGCGGGCGCTCCAGGGTCTGGTCGATCAGCGAACCCGTGGTCAGGTTTGCCGGCGCAGCAGCGGCAACCGGGGCTTCCGGCACCAGCGGCGGGGCTTCGGCAACGGGAGCTGCGGCAGCGCCCGCGGCCATAGCGGCCATGCCCTGCTCGACCATCGCTTCCAGCTTGTCGATGAGATCGCGGTCGGTCCCCTCGGGCTCGGCTTCGGTCGCCTCGAGGCCGGCGAGGATTTCCTTGATGCGGTCGATCGAGGACAGGATCACCGTCACCGCCTGCCCGGTCACCGGCATGCCGTCACGGAATTTGCCCATCAACGTCTCGCCGGCATGCGCCAGCGCTTCCAGCCGCGGCAATCCGAGGAAGCCGCAGGTGCCCTTGATGGTGTGGACCAGGCGGAAGATGTTATCCAGGATCTTGGCGTTGTTCGGCTCCTGCTCGAACTTCACCAACTGGTTGTCGACGGTGTCCAGGCTCTCGCTGGTCTCCGTCAAAAACTCCCGCAACAGATCATCCATGAAAACAGGCCTTCATACAGGGCGGGCACGCACGAATTGTGATGCGCCTATTCGGAATGGGGCCAGCTTCACCGCAAAGCGTTTAATATTGGTTGAGTATGTGCAAAAGAACGGAACCAACAAAGAGATAAGGCGCTCCGGACAAGCCGAAGCGCCTCGTAAAGTTTTGATTAAGATGCCGAGCGCGCTGCGCGCGTTTACGAAGCGGTAATGATGATGGCTTCGCCTTCCGGCTTGAGCGTCACGGTGAGCCCGCAGGCCTGCGCCAGCAGCCGCGTATAATAAGGCTGGATCGCATGCGCATCCGCGGCAGGGCCGCGCTCGCCGCTCAAGAGCTCGGAGATGTTCTGCGGCAGGCGCGCATTATGTCCGGTCGCGGTGATGCGAAAGCTCATCGTTTCGCCCTCGCCGATCGGGTCGATCGTCAGCATGCCGCCGCGCGGGATCGTGTGCTGGGACACGACCAGCATGTTGAGCAGCAGCTTGACGCGATTCTTCGGCAGCAGGAGCCGCGGCAGATTCCAGGTGATCGAGCACTTGCCATCCTCGATGTGGCCGCGCGCCATGGTCTGGGCATCGCCGAGATCGATTTGCGCCCCGGAGGAGCCGGCGGCGCCGAAGGCGAGACGGCAGAACTGCAGCCGGGCGGAGGCGGTCTTGGCGCTCTTGCGAATCAGGTCGAGCGCGAATTCGCGGTCTTCCGGCTTGGGATCGTCGTCGAGCACTTCGAGCCCGTTGACGATGGCGCCGACAGGGCTGATGAGATCGTGACAGACCCGCGAGCACAGCAGCGCTGCGAGTTCGAGCATATCGGGAGCAGTAGCGGTCGCGGGCGACGAGGCGTCAGACATATAAAGGGGTCCTGGAGGGTTCCTGAAATTGCACGGCGGACGCCGCGAATCACGCATGCTTGACGGATGCTTCGGGTTCTAACATTCGCCAGCCCGTGGCAGCTAGCTTGCGATAGGTTCGAAGCGGCCATAAAGGGGCTGCGGGCGAATCAACTGAGGGGGCGAGACTTGCTGACGAATGAGGCACACAGGTGAGGATCATCGACGCCGAGGCCGCATCCCGGTTGATGGAGCCGCTCACCGCGCTGGTGGTGAAGGCGGGCGAGGCGATCCTCAGCGTCAACCGGGCGGCGATGCGGATTGACGGCAAGCAGGACGGCTCGCCGGTAACCGAGGCGGATCTCGCCGCCGACCACATCATCGCGGACGGCCTGGCCCAGCTTGCGGGCGACGTTCCGACCCTTTCGGAAGAGCGGACCCAGCTCGCCTCGCCCTCGTTTGATGGCAGCTTCTTCCTGATCGACCCGCTCGACGGCACCAAGGAGTTCGTCGCCGGTCGCGACGAGTTCACCGTCAACCTCGCTTTGGTGACATCAGGCGTGCCGCTGCTGGGCATCGTCAGCGCGCCTGCGCTCGGCCTGCTCTGGCGCGGCATCGTCGGCCGCGGCGCCGAGCGCGTGAGCTTTGACGGCGCTACCATCGGCGTGGCCGAGCCGATCCACACCCGCAAGCTGCCTGCACAAGGCGAGCCCTGGATCGCGGCGGTGAGCCGCTCGCACGGCGATCCCAGGAGCGAAGCCTTCATCGACAGCAGGCCCAACGCCGTCAGACGGACCGTCGGCTCGGCCGTGAAATTCGGCCGGATCGCGGAAGGCAGCGCCGACATCTACCCCCGGTTCGGGCCCACCTGCGAATGGGACGTCGGGGCCGGCTCTGCGGTCGTAACCGCGGCCGGCGGCAAGGTGACCGACGGCAAGGGCGGCGAGCTCCGCTTCGGCGAACGGCACGCCAGCGGCTTCATCATCCCGGAGTTCATCGCCTGGGGCGACCCGCAGGCGGCAAGACTCTGAAGGCTGCTACTGACCGAGCTTGTCCTGAAGGGCCGGCCAGCGCTTGCCCACCTCATAGAGGAACCGCTCGGGATTGGCGGCGAAGGCGTCGCGGTTGGCTTCCCGGCTGAACAGATAGAGCCGCTGCGCCACGATCGCGAAGAAACGGGGATTGCCGGCGACGGTCACCCCGCGGGCGATGTCGGCGGGGTCGTAGCCGCCGAATTGCGGTCCATAGATTTCGGGATGGGCCAGGAAGGAGGCGCGGTTGCCCTCGTTGCGGAAGCGCCAGACCGCGCCCCAGAGGTTCGCCTCGAACTCCGCCGTGCCCTGCATGGCCGCCCCCGCGACGAAATAGGCGACGGGATCGAACCCTTCGATGGCGACGCCGGTGAAGCGGTTGACGACGACCCGCTCGGTGGTGGCAGCCCCGGCCGGCATGACCGGGCCGGTGAGCCATACGCCCGACAGCAGGCAGACGAGGAGGCCGATCAAGGCAATTCCGGGGCGCAAAGGGCTATCTTCCTGCCGTTGTGCCGTCATAGTTGCTGCGGATAACATCCGAGTCGAGGGGACATCCGGCGCAACCTAGAGCCTCGCCTGTTGGCGTCAGGTTAAGGAAGCGACCGGTTTCGGTACCAGGGGTTCTTTTATGACTTTCGCATCACGCCTTGCTGCGCTCGCGCTTGCCGCGATGGTCGGCTGGATCGTGCCGGCCTCCGCCCAGCAGGCGCCGCCGCCCAATCTGCCGCCGCCGCAGCGGACCCCGACGCCCAGCACCTATGGGCCGGACGAGCTCGTCGGCGCCGGACACCGCTTCTTCGGCAACGTCTCGCGCGGGCTCGCCTCGATCATCGAGAAAGCGATCAGCCAATGGGGTCTGCCCAACGGCTATATCCTGGGTGAGGAAGGTTCCGGCGCGTTCGTCGCCGGCCTGCGCTACGGCGAAGGCACGCTCTACACCAAGAATGCCGGGGATCTGCGCGTCTACTGGCAGGGCCCCTCGCTCGGCTTCGACTGGGGCGGCGACGGCGCGCGCACCATGACGCTGGTCTATAACCTGCCCGCCACCAACGCGATCTACCAGCGCTTCGCCGGCCTCGACGGCTCGGCCTACATCATCGGCGGCTTCGGCATGACGGCGCTCACCGCCAACAACATCGTGCTGGTGCCGATCCGCTCCGGGCTCGGCCTGCGGCTCGGCGCCAATATCGGCTATCTCAAATACACGCCGCGTGCGACCTGGAACCCATTCTAGGGTTTTCCTCTCCCATCGGGCTTACGGATCAAGGTTAACGACAGGCCGGGGCTGGCTTTTTGCCGGGTCGCCATGGCATGGTCGTTGGTGAATTTTTCCTTAAGCTTGGGAGTTCTGCCCCATGGTCGAACCGATCATGTACCTGGCGATCGGTTTCCTGCTTTCGATGCTGTGCGGGCTCGCGATCGTGCCGCTGGTGCATAACCGCGCCGTGCGCCTGACCACGCGCCGGCTGGAGGCCGCAACGCCGCTGTCGATGGCCGAGATCCAGGCCGACAAGGACCAGCTCCGCGCCGAATTCGCCATGTCGGCGCGGCGGCTCGAGATGAGCGTCGATCAGCTCAAGAACAAGACCACCAGCCAGCTCGCCGAGCTCGGCAAGAAGAGCGACGCCATCAACCGCATGAAGATCGAGCTTGGCGAGAAGAACGCCACGATCTTCGCGCTCGAGGCGCGCGAAAAGGCGGTGAAGGAGCAGCTCCGCGCCACCGAAGAGGAATTCAACGCCAAGACCGAAGCCCTGCGCGCCGCCGAGAACGCGCTGACCGACAAGCAGAACGAGCTCGCCAAGATCAACTCCGAACTGTCCGACCGCTCGATGATGGCGGAGAGCCGCCAGGTCGAGCTGGTCGCGGTGCGCGCGCAGATCGAGGAATTGAAGAACCGCGTCGGCGATGCCGAGAAGGAATTTGCCGCCACCCAAGCCCGCCTCGCCCAGGAGCGCACCGAATCCGAGACCGCCTCGCGCGAGCTCGGCGATGCCCGCGGCCGGGTCGAGAATCTGAGCCAGCGCGTCACCGAGCTCGATCGCCAGCTGATCGGACAGGTGAAGGAAGCCGAGATGCTGTCGGGCCGCGTCGCCGACCTCGAGGGACGGCTCGCCACGCAGGGCAAGCTGCTCGCCGAGCGCGACTATGAGAACAACCAGCTCCGCCAGGCCAATGAAGGCGCCGAACGCACCCTCAAGGAGCTGCGGGTCGAGATCGCGGCCTTGAGCGGCGGCAAGTCGTCGGCCGCCATGGAAGCGCTGCGCGCGGAAAAGACCGCGCTGGAGGAACAGCTGCGCACCGCCCGCGACGAGCGCGCCAAACTCCAGCGCGATATCAACGCGATCCAGCAGCAGGCGGAAAGCTCCTGGGCGACCGAGCGCATGGAGAACGCGCTGCTCCGCGAGCGCATCAACGACATCGCCGCCGAGGTGGCAAAACTCGCGATGCAGCTCGAAGGCCCGAACTCGCCGATCGAGGCGTTGCTGGCGGCCGAGGCCGGCCAGCCGCCGAAGCCGGCGCCGCGCCCGGCCAACGACGCCGCGACCAATGGCGCGCCGAGCCTGCCCGAAGGCGGCGGAACGCTGGCCGAGCGCATCCGGGCGCTGCAGGCCCACGCCTCCCGGGCCCGCCAGCAGGGCGCGTAAGCAGCCCGAAATCCGGCCGGGCCAGCGAATTGCGCGATCGGGCCAAGGTTTTCCGCCCCCCGCGGCGCCTGGAAACTTGACACCTTAAGCCCGCACTTCTAAATCGCGGGCTCCGATGCGCCGGCCGGCCGAACAGGTCCGGCCGTCTGCATGATGGTCCCGGGCGCATAGCTCAGCGGGAGAGCGTTCCCTTCACACGGGAGAGGTCCAAGGTTCGATCCCTTGTGCGCCCACCATTCATTTTCCTGACCGCTGCCGGTTGCCGACGATCGCCCTGGCCTCACGGCTGTTCGGGACCGCCCATATCAAGAACATCGAAAACAACCCCATGCACGGTAGCCGGCCTCAGTCGGATCAAGGGGCTGCGCCTTTTCCGAACGCTGGTTTGACCCGGGGCAAGACAGGAGCAGGGTTGCATGATCTGAAGAGAATCGTGCGGCGCTAATGAGCCATCAGGACAGGCAGATCCGCATGCTCCATGATATAGCTGGTCGCCCCGCCGAATATCATTTGCCGCAACCGGGCGCGGGTGAAGGCTCCCTTGATCAAGAGGTCGCAGCCCTCAGCTCTAACGGCATCGAGGACTGCCTCTCCGGTGTCGCGATCCTCCAGTTCAACCGTTCTCGCCTGCGCTGCAATGTCATTGTACCGCAGTTGCTGGACGATCTGATCGGCAGACGGTCCTGGTACCGCTTGGCCGCCAACGACGGTTAGGACCGATACCTTCTCGGCCAGACGAAGCAACGGCATGGCAAATGCGTTTGCCCGAGCTTGCTCGGTACTACCGTTCCAATGGATCATGATGTTTGTTGCGATGCTTCTTGGTGCATTCGATGGCACAAGTAGAACGGGCCTGCCGCTCTCGAACAGCGCGGACTCAATCGCGCGACGGTGAGGGCCCGCAGCATCAATGTCAGACCGTGCCATCACGATCAGATCGAAAGCGCGCCCATAGCTTCCGACAAAATCTTCGCCCTCAGGGGCGGTCTCCAGCCAGCCGAAACATGGTCGACCCAATCCAGCGGATCGAGGAACATCGTGCTTCAGCATGAATGCTTCGAAAAAGTCGCGCATGTCGTTCAATTCGGCTGCGCTCTTCACTTCATACGAATCTAACAGAATGCCGGTGGCCAACTCCGCGGCCAGATATTGAGGGATGCCGAACCGGAGCGGAAAGCCTTCGATATAGGCGCCGGTACGATGCGCGAGGCGTACGGCGGCATCGAGCGTGGGTGTCATCATCGGAATATTCTGAAGCGGGACCAAGAGCGTCTTCATTTTCGACCTCCGGTGTTTGCAGTGAAGTTCGACGCAGGATTCCTAGTTTCGCTTGAATTGATGCCTACGATAATTTCACTTCGCGTCGTTCCGGTGCGCCGCTAGCCTACGCGGCAGCCTGATGATGAACTCCGTATAGTCGCCGGGCTCGGTATCGACCTCGATGCTGCCGCCGTGCTGTTTCACGATGATGTCGTGGCAGATTGAAAGGCCAAGGCCGGTTCCTTCGCCTGCGGGCTTGGTTGTGAAGAATGGGTTGAATATTTTCCCTCTCACGTCGGCCGGGATGCCGGCGCCATTGTCGCGAATCCGGATCTCGACGGCGCCGCCGAGGTTTGTCGTCGTCGCGCGCAGCCTTGGCTCGAAGCCGTCGCCGGCGGCGTCCTTTTGTTTGCTCGCCGCGTAGAAGCCATTTGAAACGAGATTGAGGAACACCCGCGTGATTTCCTGCGGATACAGATCGAGCGCCCCCGCAGACGGATCGAGGTTCCTTTCGAGCGTGATGTTGAAGCCTGCTTTCTCGGCGCGCGCTCCGTGATAAGCAAGGTTGAGGCTTTCCTCGAGGATGGCGTTGATATCGGCCGCGCGGCGTTCGCCAGACCCTTCGCGAGAGTGCAGAAGCATATTCTTGACAATGGAATCGGCGCGCGTTCCGTGCTGCACGATCTTTTCCAGGTTGCCTTGTAGCATGTGTATCAGCACGTCGATGTCCAGCCTTGCTGCCTCGCCGAGTCCGGCTGAGCGCAGCGCGTCGCCGAGTTCTTCGATCAGTTCGGAGGAAAGCGCAGCAAAATTGTTGACGAAATTGAGCGGATTCTTGATCTCATGCGCAATGCCGGCGGTGAGTTGCCCGAGCGAGGCAAGCTTCTCGGTCTGGATCAACCGATCCTGCGCATTTCGCAATTCCTCGAGCGATTGGGACAGTTCCATGGTGCGCTCGCGCAGCTCGTTCAGCAGGCGTGCATTCTCGATCGCGATCACGCCCTGGTGTGCGAAATTGGACACGAGCTCGATCTGCTTGTCAGTGAAGGATCTAACTTCCTGGCGAAAGATCGTGATGGTGCCAATCAGCTCATCTTCCTTCAGCATGGGCACGATGACGAGGGTCCGTGCGCCGGCAAGGTCGGCAAGCGCGCGAACGTTCGGGTTGCCTTCGACGTAGGGCGGCTGAGTCCTGATATCGTCGATATGAACCGTCTGATGAGTTTTCTCGACGGTGCCTAGCCCGCTCGCCGGATGTGGGCGAATGCTCTGGTACAGCCGGGTATCAACATAAGCCTGTGGCGCGTTGTGTAACGCAACCGTGCGAAAGCCGCCATCCTCGTAGAGATTCATGGTGCCGAAGCCGGCCCCGCAAATTCGCGTCGCGTTCTCCAGCATCTTGTGGAAGACCGGGGTCAATGCGCCCGATGAGGCGCTTATGATTTCCAGCACCTCCGACGTTGCCGTCTGCCGCTCCAACGATTCATTCAATTGTTCGAACAGACGCACGTTACCGATGGCGATGACAGCTTGATCCGCGAAAGTCTGAAGCAGGTTGATCTGCTTCTCGCCAAATGGACGAATCTCCGTGCGACGAAGCACGATCGCACCCATGCTCTCGTCATCGCGCAACAGCGGCACGCTCAGAACGGTCCGAGCGTTTGAGCGAAGCGCATATTCGCGTCCGGTCGGGAACTCCTCGCCTTCGGGCCCGAGCAGGTCGTGCACCTGAACGGTGCGACGGTCGATAATCGCCCGGCCGGTGGGCGATTTGACACTGATCGCCCGCCGGCTCCACACCACGGGAACTTGTCCATGATGGGCCTGGATGACGATGTCGTCGCCGTCCCTCAGAACCACCAGTGCATCATATGCCTCGCAAAGTCCGCATGCGCTTTCCACGATCGCCTTGAGCACCGGACCGACCTCGGTCGGCGAGGAAGCGATAACCCGCAAGATATTGGCGCTGCCGGTCTGGTACGTCAGCGCCTCAGACAGATCTCGCGTTCTGGTCTGCAATTGTTCGAACAGCCGTACATTCTCGATGGCGATCACGGCCTGGTCGGCAAATGTGGCGACCAGCTCGATCTGTTTTTCCGTGAAGGGCTGCACGCGCTTGCGAGCGATTACGAGCGCGCCGATCGGCTCATTTTCGCGCATGAGGGGAACACCGAGCGCCGTGCGCTGACCAGCCATGGTGATGGACTCGTGCAGGCCGTATTCGGCATCGGCAGCGACGTCGAGGATCTGCACTGGGCGGCGCTCAAGTACGGCCCGACCTGTTACCGTGCTCCGGCCGGGCGTAATCGGGTGACCCTGCAGAAACTCGATGTATTCCTCGGAAAACCCCACCGCTGCTCCGGCCTGATATTCATCGCCTTCGCGGCGCATGATGAATGCCATCTCCGCTTCGCACAGCCGTGCCGCCGAATCGACCAGCGTGTTGAGCACGGTTTGCAGATCGAAGGTCGAGCGGCTGATCACCTTCAGCACATCGGCAGTCGCGGTTTGCTGCTGGAGCGATTCGGCGAGATCGCGCGTCTTCGCCTGGACCTCATCGAACAGCCGGACATTCTCAATCGCGATCACGGCCTGATCGGCGAAAGTGGAGACCAAGTCGATCTGCTTGTCCGTGAACGAGTTCACGGCCTTGCGGCCCAGGAACAGCACGCCGATCGTTTCTCCGGATCGAAGCAAGGGTACGCCCAGGAGGGTCCGGTAGCCGCCGGCCCTCTGCTGCTCGGGATAAGCGTATTCGGGATCGACCAGGACATCCTGGATCTGGACAGCCTTGCCGGACAGCAGGACACGCCCAACGACGCTGCCGCGTCCAGCATTGAGTCGAATGCCAGCCGAGACCTCGGCCCACTCGGGCGAGAAATTGTACCGAGTTGCATGATAGTATGCGCCGTCGGTGTCCTGCCGGACGATTGCCGCCATGTCGGCACCACACAGCCACGCCGCCGATTCCGTGAGCGTGTCGAGCACCGTTTGCAAATCAAACGCGGAGCGGCTGATGACCTTCAACACATCGGCAGTCGCCGTCTGCTGCTGCAGCGATTCCCGCAAGTCGTCAGTGCGCGCCTGCACCTCATCGAACAGCCGCGCATTCTCAATGGCGATAACGGCCTGATCGGCGAAAGTCTGCAGAAGTTGCACATGATGCGGAGCGAAGGCACCCGGCGCGACCCGCGTGACGCTGATCATGCCGATCACCACGCCTCCGGTCGCGAGCGGAACGAACAACATGCTGCGAAAGCCGCGGGCGCGCGCGATGAATTTGATGTCGTTTGTCAGCGCTTCGGTATCGGGGGTCGGCACCACCTTACCGGCCCGCGCACTTTCAAAACTCTCGAAATCGGCAATCGGCCGCGGAAACATCTGCTGCAAAGCTCGATCGGCCGCAGAATTCGTCGGCGTGAAGGCCGCCAAATGGGCAGTGCCGTCAATGAAGCGGAATACCGTCGTCGAAAAGCCGCCGAGCAAGGCATTGGCGCGCCTCGCGATCGCATCGAATACCGGCTTCACCTCCGATGGCGAACTGGCAATGATTTTGAGGATGTCCGCGGTGGCGGTCTCGCGATCTTGTGCAGCGCGCAATTCGGCCAGGAGCCGCGCGTTCTCGTGCTGCAATTCCGCCACAACGCCCTGAGGAAGCGCGGCCATGATGAAAATCCAGGTCGCCAGCCGGTTCGCGGCCGACGTCAAAATCCAATCAAGAAAGCGTCGGAATTATTCCACCATCAGGTGCCTCCGACCAGACGTATCGCTAGTTGATTTTCAATCGACCACGCGTCAATTCGCCTCCTCGATCTACCGAAGCAGCGAGCTCCACAAGTCGCGCCGCTTTGGTCCACATGGTGGCAGATCGCCGGATCCAAGTGCGGCTATTGCGGCGGCTGATTTCGGACCGCCTCTAATCTCTCAATGGGAGATACGGGTTGATTTAATTTTGCGCTAGCTTTTTCCGCACCAATGCTTCAGACTTGCCTTTATTGTGGATTTAATTTTTCAGGGCGCTGCGATGGGAAAACCTGCCGTTTCCCGCGATGCTTTCCGTGGGCTGTTTGCTTTATATGCTGCGAAGGCGCATCACGACCGTAAGGCCGAGGGCGAACATTGTCTCTTGAAGCTGTTCGGATCTGCGGAAGATTTACCCGATGCTTTACTGCTGCAGTGTTCGGACAGAGCTGAGCTGCTCCGCTCTGAAACTGTTGGTCGCTTGGTGAGCCCGCGCGTCCGTCAAATCACGAACGGCAACGCTCAATATGACCATGCCAGCGACTTTCTGCACGCGCTACTGAGAGACCTTGAGCAAAAAGTGCACTAATCGATACTCGCTGCGCTATCGTCGCTGATCCAGGAGCAATTGAATCTGGTGATGCGAGCCAACTCATGCTGGGGCGAAGCGGAGCGATCAATCAGCTGCACCAGATACCTGGAGCATGGCAGGGACGCCTACGGGCCAACGTGACGAGCCGAATGTTATGTCCGTTTACGATCCATTACGGGAAGAGCTACAGCGCACAGGGCCGCAAACGATTCGGCTCACATTCTCGGAAATTGAAGCAATTCTCGGCAAACCGTTGCCGCCGTCAGCGTACAAGTTCAATGCCTGGTGGGGAAACAATTTGCGCAAAGCCGGTCACACGCAATCTATGGCTTGGCTGCATGCCGGCTTTGTAGCCAGGGTTTCACTAAGACAGCGAGCCGTGGAGTTCATCGACCTCGACGAATTCCACCGCGCCGGGCTAGCGCCCCGCCCGTACCGGCAAGGTCCATCAGAGACATCGCCAAGAGGGCACCTCAGGAACGCATCGCGTCAATCGCGTGGGCTATCAGGACCGCAACGCTGACGCCGATAAGGATAACGAGGACCCAGTTCAAAAACACGTTCGCCTCCACCTTTGGAATTGAACGCGAGCAACTGTGCACAGTCAAAAACAACCGGCCAAAACTATTAATTTCGGCTTGGGTTGAGGATTCAATGTAACTGTTGCGTCCGTTGTCGGCCCTATCGATGGAATGCCATGAATAGAAGAACCCCGACAACGCACGCCGCGAGCGAGAGCAAGTAAATACCCACGGCAAATCCCGACTCATCTCGAACTGGAGATTTAAATGGGAACTCGCATTATGCGCCGGTCAAGCCCAAAGCTTACTGGAAACGGTTGATAGTACCTTTAAGCTTCCTGCTGCGGCAATCATGGCACGGCAGCCGAGTCTCTGCCGCGACACTCCAGCTTTAAATGGCTAAATTAAATGCACTTTGCCATGGAGATTAGGTCTGATTTAATTCCGCTCTCACGCGACTGCGACCGGCGCATTCAAAGCAAGAAGCGCGCGATTTGCGTTGCTCGCACAGGCCTTGCCGACGCCTTTTTCCACATTTATGACAAGCGACCTCGGTTTGGGGCCGAGATCGCCAACCTTGGGGAAGGTTTGCTCCCGACGGGGGCTTTTGATTTGGGGACTTGTCGGAAGCTTGGATTCGACTCGGAATTGGGAAAGTCGTTCCGCTTACCGAGCAAATAAAAGCGGCCTCAGCGAACGGGTGCCGGGGTCGCTGCATTTCCGACCATTCATTCAGCTCACCTGTCCTATCGGAGCTCGTCCCCATAGTCATCGGACTTGTAAGCGCTATCGGTCCACCTCATGGGTTTGTCCCTTCCTGATGCGGGAAGGCAATAGTGCTCATCGAATTGTCCTCAAAGAGCAGCCGTGGCCGCGCGCGTTCTTGAAGCAGTCTGGGCGGCTGAGGCCGGCTGGGCTCTGCTTCGGCTTAGAGAGCCTTTGGGCCAGAGCAAAACAGCAATCCACACTTCACGGTCGCGTGCACGAAACCGTTTTGGCGGCCAAACGAAGCGGCGCTGAAACAACGCCGTCCGATGCTGAGATGGAGTGAGGGAGGATTAAATGCGCAGCCTAATTTTCGGGGTAGTGCTCGTAGCGCTAGCAACGATCGGATCTTCATCGTTTGTTTCGGCCGCTCTTTCGGCAACGCGGGATGCGAAGTCCGCAACGATCTCAACGCGGTTCGCGCCAGCACCAAATGCTCCCAGCTGCACTTTCGCCCCCAGGCCGCGGGCGGGTTTGAGCGTGCGTTCTTGAGCGGCTATTTTCCGAACCATGGATCGGCACTTCGCTGGTCGATCAGAACCTGATTCAATCTCAACGGCTTGAACGAATAGCAATTGCGACCAAGGATAATTGCGCATTGTGCGTAGCTTGGGGATACCTGCTAATAGGTCAACGCATCTGCATTTTCCGAATCGACGTTCCATGGTCGCTGGCGCATGCGCCGTATTCGGGGGTGTAGGTGTGAGCCAGTTTCTATCGATGCTGCTGCTAACAACAGCCGTGGTTTTAACCGTCTGCTTCGGGGTGGCGGCGTGGCGCCTCTCTGACGAAAAGGACACCGATATCACTGGCCAGATCGCACGCCAGTCGTATGGATGGAAAGCGGCACCGGCCAGATAACCCTTTCGCTTGCCTCCTGCGCGCTCTCTGGCCTGAAATGCCGGTTGCGCTTCCCTGGCACGGTCCTTGCCAATCCCGGCCTATCTTTACCGGTCCTGGCAGGGAGCCGTTTCGCGATGAAACAGAAATCTCGAACCTCAAAGCCGCAAAAGCCTACTCTGGCACACATAGCTTCCGATTTGGTGAGATTGCTTAAGGCGATACAGGATCTCGAGGGCCTCAGAGAGAAAGTCCGGCTAGCAGAAGCCGCTCGCGTATTGCACTAAGCTTGGCGGGTAGAGGCGCATTATTTAGGTGTGGCTAGATCAGCGCCGTCGCCCTGAAGCTGTCGATCGCAGGCGATCACGGCGCCCGCCAGCGGTCCTTCGAGCTGCCTCAAAATGTCGAAAACAACCCCATGCACACAAGTTGACGGGCGTTGAGCTGCCGGAGGTGTAAGACGGAGCAGGCTTCAGGCGACCCGCTCCGGCCGCCAGGCCGCGTAGAGGCCAACAAGCGTCCCCATGGCGGCCAGCGCTGCCGCCAACAGCACCTGCAATTCGCCGTCATCAGTAGGGCCGACGGACGATACCAACTTGGTCACGATGACGAACAGAATGCCCACGGCGGCCGCTGCACCCACACAGAGATAGGCGAGCTCTCGCGTCAGGCTGCGGCCGAGAAGTCCGAGCGCCGTGAAATACATCGCGCAGGCGTTGGGATGAACGAACAAGGCGATGCGGGCGTAAGCGCCATAGGCGTCGAACAGGGACTCACATCGGCGCAGGGCCGCCTTCGAGGCCACCCGCTGCAGGAACGGCCTGAAGAAACGAGCCTGTCCGTAACTCAAGACGGCGCCCAGGATGATGGCGAGCCACGCCACCACAAAGACGGAAGCATCCGCCGACTTTGGATTGAGCGCCACGGACATCAGGATGAGGGCGGTTCCGGGAAAATAGCCGAAATACGGGAAGACCGACTCCAGGAGCACGCAGACGAACATGAACACCAGAAACCACGACGAACCGGTCGCACCCTGGACGATGGCGTTCAGATCGAAAAGGTTTGTCCTGTACAGGACGAGATACATGCACATGGCCAGTACAGCCAGCGCGTAGAACGGCAAGGCCCCCGACAGAAACCGTCTCATCCGACCATCGGGATTTGTTGCGCGGGCACGGCGGGGACCATCGATATCAGGACAGGACAACAAAGACGCATGGCTCATGCATTAGGCGAATGGGATTGCTCCTGCAATCCTCGCCTCGCCCTGCACGCTGCTACGCAATCGACAGAATCTCGATCTCTTGCGCGCCCGTCCCTACGACGTCACCCACCGCCTTCCCCATCAGCGACCGCGCGACCGGCGCGACGAACGAGATCGTCCCCGCCTTCGGGTCGGCTTCGTCCTCGCCGACGATGCGGTAGGTCTGCACGCGGCCGTCGGTGCGGCTGAAGGTCACGGTGCTGCCGAAGGCGACCGTTTCGGTCGAGGTCGGATCGGGAATGAGCTGCGCCGTGCGCAGCCGTTCGGTCAGATAGCGGGCGTCGCGCAACGGCACCGCCGACTGCCGGCGCTTTTCGTTGACGTCCTCGATGGCCTGCGCGGCCTCATAAGCCTCGCGGGCCTGCTGAAGCTGCGTCTGCAACGCCTGCAGCCCTGCTTCCGTCACGAGGTTGGGATGCGGCGAGATCGGGCGATCCGGCAACAGCGTCTCGGACGCGGTTTCGGCGCTTTCTTCCTTGGTAAAGGCGACGCTCAATTCAAAGATCCTGTCGAACTGTTTCGGGTAACGGCGCGCACCATCATGCTGCGATTCACCGAGGGCAATCGCGCAGAGGCGCCGCTGACGATTGCCCTGGACTATATCTCAAGTTCGACGAAACGACGGAGCTTGAAGACGAGATCCGGCATGGCCTGGCGGAACCGCGTCGCGTTCTGGAAATTGGTCGAGAACGGCGCGAAGGTGATCATGGCGTTCCAGTGCCGGTAGCCATAGACCGTGACCGAGGCGCCGGTCGCCGGGAAATTCTCCAGCTTGCGCAGCTCGCCAAGCACCAGATCGGCGATCGCTTCTGCCGGCAACAGCTGCTTGCCATCCCGCGTCGTGACGATTTTCGCAGGCGGCTCGACCGGTTCCACGGTGGCCGGCGCGGCGCTGGCCGCATCCTCCTGCCCGGTCGACGTCGCCTCAGGGACGGGCGTCGCGACCGCGTCCGCTCCGTTCGACGGCACGGTCGGCGGCCCCTCGGTGAGCGGCGGCGGTGCAACACTGTCTGCGCGCTTGTTGCCTCCAAGGATGCTGCTGATCATGGCCACAAGGCCAGCATCCTTCACGTCGTCACTCATCACTCCCCCCAGGCTTCGGCCTACTCTAGCACTGCGCTCGCAGACCGCCACCGGGATATGAGGTCGGCAGCCGCCCGGCCAGCGCCCATCTGGGCAGGCACCGGCGGCGCGACGGCTGATCACGTCGCGCCGCCGTGCGATCCGTCACTGCTTATCGAACGGGATATATTGCTGGTACTGCTTGGGCACCGAGCTGCGATAGCGCGCGGGCACGGTGCCGCTGTCGACGGAGTGGTCGATTTCCTGCTGCCGTGTCATCTTCTTCTTCGCCGGCTTCTTCGACGCGCTCTTCTTGGAGTCGGTCGGCTGGCTGGACGTGTCGGTGGTTGCGCTCGGCGCCGCCGTCGTGGCCGGCGCAGTGGTTGTCGCCGCAGGCGCCGCGGTTCCGCCGGCAGCCGGCGTGCTTTGGGCCAGGGCATGCGGCGTTTGCGTCATGAGCGCCAGCGCTGCCACTGCAGCCAGCAAATATGATTTCTGCATCAGAACCTCCAAATGCCTTGATCCGTATGAGGCAAGCCTAGTCCCACGGGATCGAGGCGTGCAAGTTCGCCGAGGATAGGTCGGAACCCGTGCGCGAACTGTGGCGGAGATCACAGTGCAAGCCGCTGGCTGCGTCACGATGTACCTCGCTTCGAACGCATCCGGCGTCGCAGACACCAACACAGCATGCCCCCGCGTCAGACAGGCCACGGGAACGCCAAGGCTCGGTCGTTCCACCTACCATTGAAGGAGATCGAAATGCGTCGCACCATCCTCACGCTTGCATCGTTCGCAACGCTGATCGCCGCATCGTTGTCGGCGGCCCCGGCCCAGGCCGGAAGCGACAGATACTGCCTGCAGGGCCGCAGCTGGGGCTATCCCGGCAACTGCCAGTTCGCGAGCTACCAGCAATGTGCCGCCACGGCCTCCGGAACGTCGGCCTATTGCGGCATCAACCCGCGCTACGCCTATTCGCAGCCGTATCATTACTGATGACGCAGGTGGTGAGACTCCCTCTCCCGCAAGCGGGAGAGGGAGAGCACCTGTTGTGCCGGAAGTGATTAGCCCGGCCTCTGCGCGCTGGCTCCCAATCCGCTTTCCTCGAGCCGCGTCGCGAACCAGAGCGAGAGCGGCTGATCGATTGCGGCGCTGACATACACCTCCGACATCGTCACATGATGCTTGTCCAGCACGAGCAGCACGCCGATCCAGTAGGGAAACCAGACATGCACGTCGGTCAGCGCCCGCAGCTTGTGCTGGTCGTGCTCAAGCGGGGTGTGATTGCTCGCCTTGCGGATCTCCACCGTGAGCAGATTGTTCGGGATCTCGCGCTGATGCACGACGACATCGGGGTAGATCGACTTGCCGAGATGGTCGTCGGTCGAGATGATGGTGCCGTGCGGCAGATGCAGCGTGCGCTCGCCGAGCCGATCGTAATTGCAGTCGACCGACCAGCCGGCGAACTGCTTCTCCAGATGCACGGCGAAGCGGTGGGTGACCGCGCGCTCGCCGATGTCCTTCTCGAACAGGAAGCCCTCGTGGGCGTAGAAGTCCCGCAGTGCCGCGATCACCTTGTTCAGCTCGGTCTGCATCGTGCCTCCGGGCCCATCTCGCGCACCTGGTTCGGTGTCGTCCCGGCGAACGCCGGGACCCATACCGCGAGGTCTATCGAGTGTACACGGCGCACGTACCGAACTCCGAGTCTTCGCCAAACCTCTCCCTGGGGTTATGGGTCCAGGCGTTCGCCGGGACGACGTGGGGAGAGAGCTTGTTCAATCAACCCCCTACATCTGGACTTCGATCAGCCGCGGCCCCGGCTCGGCCACGGCTTCGGCCAGCGCCTTGTTGAACTCGTCGGCATTGGTGACGGCGCGGCCGGGCACGCCCATGCCCTTGGCCAGCGCGACGAAATCCAGCGTCGGGCGGTCGAGCCTGAGCATGTCGTTGGCGCGCTGGCCGGGCTCGCCGGCACCGACATTGTCGAACTCGCCGCGCAGGATCTGGTAGATGCGGTTGGCGAACACGATGGTGACGATATTGAGGTTCTCGCGCGCCTGGGTCCACAGCGACTGGATCGTGTACATCGCGCTGCCGTCACCGACCATGCAGATCACCTTGCGGTCGGGGCAGGCGATCGCGGCGCCGATCGACAGCGGCGTCGAGAAGCCGATCGAGCCGCCCATGTTCTGCAGCCAGTCATGCGGCGCTGCAGCCGCCGTCGGCGGGAAGAAGCCGCGGCCTGTGGTGAGGGATTCGTCGACCATGATCGCGTTCTCGGGGATCGCACAGGCGATCGCCTGCGCGATCGAGGCGAAGGTGAGCTCGCCGGTCGGCTTGATCAGCTCCTGCACCGCATGCGGCTTGACGTCCTTGGCGCTGGCCTTGACGGCGCCGGCGAGCGCTTCGAGCGCTGCGACCGAATTCTCGCCCCACGCAGTCATGCGATGCACCTCGCAGCCCTCGGGCTTGAGCATGCTCGGCTTGTTCGGATAGGCGAAGAACGCAACGGGATCGTCGGACTCGACCAGCACGATGTGACGGAACTTGGCCAGCATCGGCAGCGCGTTCTCGATCACGTAATGGATGCGGTCGATCGAGTAGCGGCCGCGGCCGCGCGCCATCTTGGGGCGGAAGGTCGGGCCCATCACGGTGCAGCCGGTCTTGGCGGCGATGCGCTCGGCCAGCGCCAGGCCCTGCTCGCTCAGGGCGCTGCCGGTCATCAGCAGCAGCGTACCCTCGCCGTCGCCATGCAGGATTTTTGCGGCCTGCTCGACCGCCTGCGGCGAATAGCTCGCGCGCTGCTGCTCGGCTGGAACCTCGGCAACGCCGTCGGCCTCGTTCCAGGCGGTGTCGGCGGGCAGGATCAGGGTCGCGATCTGCGGCGGGGCGCTCTTGGCGGCGGCAATCGCCGCGGCGCCGTCGGCGGCGACCGATTTGGCATCCGGCGAGGTGCGGACCCAGGACGACATCGGCCGGGCCAGGCCCTCGATGTCGGAGGTCAGCGGCGCGTTGAAGCCGATGTGGTAGACCGCATGCTGGCCGACGATGTTGACGATGCCGGAATTGGCCTTCTTGGCGTTGTGCAGATTGGCAAGGCCGTTGGCGAGGCCTGGGCCGAGATGCAGCAGCGTCGAGGCCGGCGTGCCCTTCATGCGGAAATAGCCGTCCGCTGCACCGGTCACGACGCCCTCGAACAGGCCGAGCACGCAGCGCATGCCGGGCACGCGGTCGAGAGCTGCGACAAAATGCATCTCGGAGGTGCCTGGGTTGGTGAAGCAGACATCCACCCCACCCTTGACCATCGTCCGCACCAGGCTTTCCGCACCGTTCATTCGTTCTGCTCCCGCAACCGGCAATATCCAAAGACCCGTTCGATCAATCATTGTTCGCTCGTCCCGTCAAAGCAATAGGCGGCATCGCGGCCCTGCCCCGCGCGACGATGCGCCGGCTTGGCTAATACCCCGTTCCGATAGACTCGGAACGGGGTATTGGCCTCATGTTTTGACGCGTTTTCTTGATGCGAACCGGTATCCACTTCGCTTGAAAACGCTCTGGTGCTTTTCTGCAAATGGCATGGTTGCCGATTTGATAACGTCCGTGCTGGATGATGTCCCTCACGGGGCCGTGGCTTGCGAAAAGCCCGCAAATATGGCCTGTGGCCTGTGTTGAATCGATTTTTTGCTGGGGGAAACAATGATCCGGTTTTTTGCCGCGCCGATTGCCGCCGTCGCACTGCTGTCGGCCATGGCGGGCGGCGCGTTCGCCGAAGAGTTCGACTCGCGCGACATCATGGGCGGCGGCCCGAACTTCTTCCGTTCCGGCGCCAATCCGATCCCCCGCACCACCGTCATGTATAACGGCAATTACGCCCCCGGCACGATCGTGGTGAACACCAGCGAGCGGCGGCTGTATCTGGTGCTGCAGAACGGCCAGGCGCTGCGCTACGGCATCGGCGTCGGCCGCGACGGCTTCCGCTGGGGCGGGGTCCACAGGATCACCGCCAAGAAGGAATGGCCGGACTGGACGCCGCCGTCGCAGATGCTGGCGCGTCGGCCGGACCTGCCGCGCCACATGAAGGGCGGCGTCGAGAATCCGCTCGGCGCGCGCGCAATGTATCTGGGCTCGACGCTCTACCGCATCCACGGCTCCAACGAGCCGGAGACGATCGGCCAGGCGGTCTCCTCGGGCTGCTTCCGCATGACCAATGACGACGTCAGCGATCTCTACGGCCGCGTCTCGGTCGGTACCACGGTGGTGGTGCTGAACAACTGACGCAACTCTCGTAGGGTGGGCAAAGCCGGAGGATCGCGCGAACGCGCGGTCTGCCGGCGTGCCCACGGGTTTGAGATGGTGGGCACGGCGCTTTCGCGCCTTTGTCCACCCTACGACACTGTAACTCTCTTGTTACAGACAACGCCGGGAACCCGCAGGCCGCGTGAATCTGCGGCCTTGTGCGCGCGAGCCTAATACGGCAGCGTCGCAGGACAATGAGCGCACTCAATCCGCCCGCGCCTGGCCTTCGCATCGCCCTGCTGGCGCTCGCCGCGCTCACCTTGCTTCCTGATACCGCTACCACGGCCGCCGCGGGCGAATTACCCGCGATCTCCTCGCGCCAGCGCTCCGAGAAGAAGAATTTCACCGACGGCGAGATCGTCGAGGGCTTCCTGAAGACGGCGTTCGGCGCCGAATATCATCTCGCCGGCCGCGTCGACCGCATCCGCAAATTCGACGGGCCGGTGCGCGTGTACGCCGAGAGCGACCGCGCCGACCGCAAGACGCAGCTCGCCAAGGTCGTGGCCGACATCGCCCATCGCGTGCAGCATCTCGACATCGCCATGATCGCGACCGCCGAAGCGGCCAATGTGCGGGTGAAGCTGGTGCGCGACCGCGACCTCTTCCGCACCATCTCCAGCTTCTACGGCGCCGAGAAGGCGCGCGAGATCCGCACCTCGCTCGACCCGCAATGCCTGTCCGGCTTCCGCAAGAACGACAATTTCGAGATCGAGCATTCCGACGTCATCCTCACCGTCGACAACGGCGATTTCGTCTTCCTCGACTGCGCCTATGAAGAGCTGCTGCAATCGCTCGGGCCCATCAACGACACCGCGAGCGTGCCCTGGACCATGTTCAACGACAACGTCTCGATGGGCTATTTCGACGTCTACGACCAGTACATCCTCAATCTGCTGTACGATCCCCGCATCAAGCCCGGCATGACCGTGGCCGAGGTCAAGGCGGTGCTGCCCGCCGTGCTCGCCGACGTGCGCACCTGGGTCAGGCAGGTGAATGATCTGAAGGAGTGAGCCGCGCGACCCTCCCCATGGTTCGAGACGCCTGCTTTGGCGGGCTCTCACATGAGGCAGAATCTCACGGTCAAACGCGCCTCACACCTTCCTTGCCTTCGACATCAGGAACTGCTGGCGCATCACATTGTGGCCGGCGTCGATATATTCCGAGATCAGCGCCTCGAACTCGGCTCGGAAGCTCTTGAGCTTGTCCGGTTCGTCCTTGTACTGGGCGACGAGCTTGATCAAAGGCCCGATCGTCGCTTCCATGGTGCGGCGGAAATGCTGCGGGCTGAGGGCGGACGGCGTCATCATGTCCATCTCGAAGGAGAGATCCTTCGTTTTCCCCGCGAGACGCTCCGCGACGATCTTCGGATCGCCCCACAACACCGGCGATGCCACGCCCTCGGGCGGCGGCAGATGGCGGCCGATCAGCGCGAACATCCGCCCGACATACAGATGCGGCGGCCAGGTGGAGAAGGCGATGGTGCCGCCGGGCTTCAGCACGCGCAGCATCTCGCCGATCGCGACGTCCGGACGCGGCGCGAACATGTGGCCGAACTGGCTGAGCACCACGTCGAACTCGTTGTCGCCATAGGGCAGGCTTTCGGCGTCGCCGTCCTTGAAGTCGACATCAAGGTTCAACAGTTGCGCATGCTCGCGGGCGCGTTCGATCAGGACCGGCGACAGATCGAGACCCCTGACCTTCGCACCGCGGCGCGCCGCCGTGATCGCGACCACGCCGGTGCCGCAGCCGACGTCGAGCAGCCTTTGGCCGGCGGCAACGCCGGCAAAACCGACGAGCCTGGCGGCGGTCGGTGTCGTGAAAACTTCCATCGGCGTGAACAGCGACCAGGCTTCCTTCTGGACTGCCTTGAAAGCTGCAAACGGGTCCTGCGCAGTCATGGAACTCTCCCTTTGCTCGAGGTCGATCTCCATGAGGCTGGCGAAGGTCACCGAAGGTTCAACGCGGCCTCATGACGGCGACGGCACGGTCTTTCATCGTCGCGGCCCTATTGCACGAGATCGGCAACCGTGGTCGCGGCCTTCAGGCCGGTGCCGGTGAGGACGGCAACCGTGGTCTCGTTCGCCTTGATGGCGCCGATGGCAGATAGTTTTTCCAGCGCGGCGGCAGCACTTGCGCTGGTCGGCTCGGCGAACAGGCCTTGGCGCGCGAGGCGCCGCAGGGCGGCGACGATCTCGTCCTCGGTGAGCGCGACGGTGGCGCCGCCGCTCTCGCGCAGAGCTGCGACGATCTCGCGCAGGCGCAGCGGGTGCTTGATGGCGGTGCCTTCGGCGATGGTCTTGTTGACCTCGCGCGCGACTGGCGTATCGACGCCCGCCTTGAAGCTCGCATCGATCGGCGAGCAATTGAGCGGCTGCGCCGCGAACAGCCGCGGTAGCTTCGCGATCTGGCCGGCCTTCAACAGCTCGCGGTAGCCGAAGGCGCATCCGAGCAGAGAGCTGCCGGCGCCGACGGGAACGATGACGTTGTCGGGCGCGCGGAAACCGAGATCCTCCCAGATCTCATAGGCGAGCGATTTGGTGCCTTCCAGGAAGAGCGGCTGCCAATTGTGGCTGGCATAGAAGGTCTGGCTCGACTGGCGGATCGCCTCGGCCTCCGATTCCTCGCGCGGGCCCTCGACGAGCTGCACCGCAGCGCCGTAGGCGCGCACCTGCGCGATCTTGGCCGGCGACGTCGAGGCCGGCGCCAAAATCTTCACGCGCATGCCGCCGGCGGCACCGAGCCCGGCCATCGACGAGCCGCCATTGCCGGAAGAATCTTCGAGAATTGCGTCGACGCCGATCTGGCGCAGGAACGACAGCATCACGGCGGAGCCGCGATCCTTGAAGCTGCCGGTCGGGTTGAACCATTCGAGCTTGAACAACGGCCGCAAATCGCCCCAGTCCTGCTGCACCAGCGGCGTGCAGCCCTCGCCGAGCGAAATCGGAGCCTTGATCTCGACTGGCAGCGCCGCCCGGTAGCGCCAGAGCGAGCGCGTGCGGCCATCGATGTCCTCGCGCGTGATCCCCGCCCCCGGCGTCACCAGTAGCGGCGTGCGCTCGTCCGAGCACCAGCGCGGCTGGTCGAGCGGGTAGAGCTTTGCGTTGCGGGGGTCGATGTAGCTGGCGGGCATGGGGGTCTCCGGGGCGGGCAGCCGATCCAGTCGATATGTCTGAATATACGGGCTTTATCCAGTCACGCGTTTGGAGGCCGAGGCGCCGCCCGCCCCTTTCAAAAATTCAAACGATTACATAGATGTAGGGAGCATTTCGGCGTCGACCGCCGATCCGGACGGGCGCGGGAATGATCCTTCCGGGGCGCGCAGCACGATTAACTTGTCTGTCGCGTCTTGCCGCTACAATATGTTGGATTGAGCTTGCGTCGCCGATGTTCCGCGTCGGCAACGCGACCGAGCCAGGCCCGTCCGAGCGGCGGGCCGTTGGCTTTTTGGGAGTTTGGTCATGAGCCGCGCGAACCGTACCGATCACATCCGCCTGACCTCCCATCCGGAGCCGGGCCGGAAGTCCGCCTTCCCGATCCACTGGGGCGCCCCTGACGCGCGCGCCCGCGGACCGATCATCGGCACGGTCTCGCGCGCCGGGGATCGCAACGTGATCGGCAGCCATGGCGGGTCCTATGCGATGTACCGCGCGCTCGCAGTGTCCGCCGGTGCGCTCGATCCGATTCGGAGGCCCGACCTCACCAACACCTTTCCGGCGGCAACCATCGGTCCGTTCGAGCAATGGCGCGATCCCGCCAAGATCGTCGCGCTCGATCCCTGGGGGCATCTGGTCGCGGAGAATTTCGGCAAGGAGATCGCAGAAGGCTCCGACATCCGCCCGAGCATCGCGGTGACGCGGGCGCGCCTGGACCTGCCGGAGATCCGCGAGGCGCTGGCTGCAAAACGCTTACGCGCCGACGGCGAGGTCGTGCATGCCAATGGCAGCGTCTCCGTGGTGAAGATCGCGATCGATCCGGTCTGGCACCTGCCCGGCCTTGCGGCGCGCTTCGGCACCGGCGAGACCGAGCTGCGGCGCACGCTGTTCGAGCAGACCGCCGGCATGTTCCCCGAGCTCGTCACGCGGCCGGACATGAAGGTGTTCCTGCCGCCGATCGGCGGTACCACGGTCTACATGTTCGGCGATGTGACGAAACTGCCGGACCATCGCACCAAGATCACCTGCCGCGTGCATGACGAGTGCAACGGGTCCGATGTGTTCGGCTCCGACATCTGCACCTGCCGGCCCTATCTCATCCACGGCATCGAGGAATCCGCACGCGGCGCGCAGGAAGGCGGGCTCGGGCTCGTCGTCTACAACCGCAAGGAAGGCCGCGCGCTCGGTGAGGTCACCAAATTCCTGGTCTACAACGCGCGCAAGCGCCAGGAGGACGGCGATGCGGCCGCCGCCTATTTCGAGCGCACCGAATGCGTCGCCGGCGTGCAGGACGCACGCTTCCAGCAGCTGATGCCGGACACGATCCACTGGCTGGGCCTGAAGCGCATCGACCGCTTCCTGTCGATGAGCGACATGAAGCACGACGCGCTGACCTCCCAAGGCATCGACATCGTCGAGCGCGTGCCGATCCCGCTGGAGCTGATTCCGGCCGATGCCCATGTCGAGATCGCCGCGAAGAAGGCCGCCGGCTATTACTCGACCGACATCGCGCCCGAGAAGGACGTGGACGGCGTGGTCGGGCGCTCGCTGGAAAAATACTGATCGCGCGATGTCGGACTCTTTGGAACGAGAAGCCCGCTCGCTGCTCAGCGCAGCAGCGGTTCGCGCGCGTGCCGGCGAGATGCTTGAGATCGGCCTTGCCGGCGGCTTGAGCCACTTCACGATCGATCTCGACCGCATGGACGGCGTTGCCGACGCCGTGATCGCGGTCACCCGAAAAGCCTATCCGACGCTGGACGTGCCCTTCCACGCGCGCTGGCGTCACTTCGTGCTCGGCGGCGTCTACCGCTGGGCGCGGCTTGCCGACGCTGCATTATGGCCGGATCGCGCGGCGCGGGCGCGGGCCGAGTTCGACCTCGCGATCGTCTCCGTCCTGCTCGATGCCGGTGCCGGCGCTGCGTGGCGCTATCGCGACGCGGTGACGGGCGAAGCCATCGGCCGCTCCGAGGGCCTTGCGATTGCGAGCCTCGACATGTTCGCGAGCGGGCTCTTTTCCGGCGATGCGCGTGCCCCGTTCAGGGCTGATGCGGATGTGCTCGCACTGCTGCCCCTCGCCTCCCTCACCTCAGCGTTTCAGGTCAGCGATGCCAACCCTCTGCTCGGCCTCGAAGGGCGTGCGGATCTGCTGCGGCGCCTGGGCGAGCATGTTGCGAACTACCCGGAGATTTTTGCACGGATCGACACGCCGCGGCCGGGCGGGCTGTTCGATCATATCGCAGCTCGCGCTGTGAGCGGCACCATTGCCGCGCCCGCCATCCTGACCGCCGTGCTGAACGAGCTCGGACCGATCTGGCCATCGCGGCTGGAGCTTGCAGGCGTCCCGCTCGGCGATTGCTGGCGCCACCCGGCGATCAAGGCGAACGACTCAACGGAGGGCCTCGTGCCCCTTCACAAGCTGTCGCAATGGCTGAGCTATTCGCTGATCGAGCCGTTGCAGCGCGCCGGCTTCGAGGTCACCGACATCGACGGCCTGACCGGGCTTGCCGAATACCGCAACGGCGGCCTGTTCGTCGATCACGAGGTGCTGCGCCTGCGCGATGCCGCCGATGCCGAGCGCGCACATGCGGTGGATTCGCTGCTCGTCGTGGAATGGCGCGCGCTCACCGTCGCGCTGCTCGATCGGCTTGCGGAGCGCATCCGCGCCAAGCTCGGTCGCTCGCCGGAGTCGCTGCCGCTCGCCAGCATCCTGGAAGGCGGCACCTGGGCCGCGGGCCGCGCCATTGCGTTTGCGCGCCGGCCCGATGGATCGCCCCCGCTCAAGGTCATCAGCGACGGCACGGTTTTCTAATCCTCGCTGCCGCTCACACATTCACTTGATGAATTTCAGGAGCATCCCATCATGGAAGGCGTCACGATCGTCGATCATCCGCTGGTGCAGCACAAGCTGACGCTGGTGCGGGACAAATCGATTTCAACAAAGTCGTTCCGCGAGCTGATCAAGGAGATCGGCATGCTCTTGTGCTATGAGGTGACGCGCGACCTGCCGCTCGCTGACACCGTCATCGAGACGCCGCTGGCGACGATGCATTCGGCCAAGATCGCCGGCAAGAAGCTGGTGTTCGTGCCGATGCTGCGCGCCGGCACCACCTTCGTCGACGGCATGATGGATTTGGTGCCGACCGCGCGCGTCGCCCATATCGGACTCTACCGCGAGCCGCACAGCTTTGCGGCGGTCGAGTATTTCTTCAAATCGCCGTCCGACCTCGGCGAGCGCCTCGCGATCGTGGTGACTCCGGTGGTCGCCACCGCCAACACGGCTGTCGCCGCCATCGACCGCCTGAAGGAGCGCGGCGCCAGGGACATCCGCCTCGCCTGCCTGATCGCCGCCCCGGAAGGCCTCGAACGGCTGCGCGGCTTGCATCCGGACGTGCCGATCTGGACCGCGGCGGTGGACGAGGGCCTCGACGAGAACGGGTTCATCCTGCCGGGCCTCGGCGACGCCGGCGACCGCGCTTACGGGACGCGGTAAGAGAAGTTCACACCTTCCCGCTGCCGCAAATCCCCTTCAGTGACTGCCATTCCTTGTCCGTCAGCAGCGGCGGGCCGCTGGCCGGGCGATCTTCCCTGGTCATGCGGGCGAGGCGGTCCTCGGTCAGCGGGTGGCTGGCGAGGATCGACGTGAGCGTGGAGCCGCCCTCCTTGCCGGTAATGCGGAACATCAGCTCGGCCGCGGGCTTCGGCGAACGGCCGAGCTTGTGCATGATCTCGATCGCGAACGTATCGGCGGCGGTCTCGGCCTCGCGCGAATAGGAGGCTTCGACGACGGTGCGCGAGGCAAAGATCACGGCGGATGAGCCGGTGACGTCGCCGAACAACAGGCCGATCAGGAATGAGGTGCCGCCGTTGTAGATCAGGCCGCGCATGTTGTCGTAATGCTTGAGATGGCCGAGCTCGTGGGCGAGGATGCCGGCGAGCTCGTCGGGGTTTTGCGCCTTGTCGAGCAGGCCCCTCAGCACGTAGACCTTGCCGCCGGGCAGCGCGAACGCGTTCGGCACCGCGGTCGGCAGCACGCCCGCCGTCATGGAATCGTCGTCGAGGCCGGCGGCATCGCGCAGGCGGTTGACCAGCTTTGTGAACGCGGCCTTGCCCGCGGGGTCTTCGCACACGCTGCGGCCGAAGATGGTCTTCACCTGGACTTCGGAGGCATCGCCGATGCGCCGCTCGATCGGTTTCGGCACCAGCGGCGCGAGGCGGTCGGCGGCGAGCGGCACGCCGAACAGCACGACGCAGACGATGGAGACGGTGGCGGCCACCGACCAGCCGACGATTTTTGCGACGCCGCGGCGCGAGGTCCGGTGCTCGTCGAGATGAGGGCAGCGGACGGTCACGTCTGCCGCGAGTACGGCATCGCGGATCTCGAGCCGCGCCA
Source organism: Bradyrhizobium sp. CCBAU 65884 (assembly GCF_028128835.1). Lineage (NCBI taxonomy): Bacteria > Pseudomonadati > Pseudomonadota > Alphaproteobacteria > Hyphomicrobiales > Nitrobacteraceae > Bradyrhizobium > Bradyrhizobium sp. CCBAU 65884. The sequence goes on from NZ_LBJU01000109.1 coordinate 27,148, forward strand.
GCGGCGGCGCCGTGGTGCAAGCCAGACGCAATATCCCGGGCGGACTGTCGGCGCGGCGAATGTCGGCATAGGACCAGCGAACCGGCGTTCCGCCCTCCTCAAGGATCTCGAGCGCATCGGCGAACGTCAGCGTCACCTGCCGCCGGCGGCTCGACGTGCCGTCGAAGAAGATGGTCGGCTTGGCGGCCTGCGCCGGCGCCTCGGCAAATACGTCAGTCACAGCTCAGAATCCCGCGACATCGAGCCCGTCGGCAAAACCTTCGCCTAGCGCGCTGGCAAGTACGCCGCGCCCCTGCACATCCGACGCCGCGCCGATGTCGTGCACCTTGACGGTCTCCAGCACCTTGGCCCAGAGATCACGCTGAAGATAGACCCGCATGACGATGTTGATCGCAAGCGCCAGCGCGAGATAGCCGATCACCATCATCACCACCATCGGGATGCTCCTGGCGGCATTGTCGGAGCCGAACACCTGATCGGCCGGAACGCCGCTCAGCTGGACGACCGCTAAGGCGCTGCCGCCGAGATAGGCGGAGAACACCATCGAGAGCAGCGTCCACCAGCCGATCACCTTCCAGTACAGGCCGTAGAAGGCATCGTGCGGCAGGTCCGAGGACAGGCTGACGCCGCCGATGCGGATGCCGTCGAGCCACCAGCGCCACTCGCGCGCCTTGAATTCCGCATAGAAGAACGGCGCAAGCGGGAAGATCACCAGCGCGATCGGGCTGAGCAGCCACAGCCACCAACCGCGCTTGAAGAAGGTCCAGCCGTTGCCCTCAAAATCGCCGCGGAGATCGCCGTAATGGGTGTGCTGCATCTTGTAGCGTTCGAGCGCGGCCTCGCGCCAGGGCAGCGCCAGGCCGAGCGTCAGGAACACGAGCAAGCCCCACGCCATGGCGCGGAACGAATAGGCCCAGCCCGAGCCGTCCATCCAGAAGCGGACGCCGCGCCAAACGGTGCGCGTCAACCGGTAACGTCGCGCGCGAAAAATCGCGAACTGGCCGAAGGCGTAGAAGCCGATGAACAGCGGCGTCGAGGCAAACCCCTGCCAGCGCTCGAACTCGATGCCGATCAGGAAGTAGGCGAGGTAGATCGGCACCAGGATCGCGAGCGCGAACAGGAAGCCGACCAGCAGCTCCTTGGCGCGGCCGGTATATTCGGCGGCATCGCCGTCGATCGCGGTGTTCGCCCACAGATGACGACGGATGTCGGTGACGAGCCAGAACCGGTAGAAGCCGAAGGTGACCAGCTCCAGCATGGCACCCTTGGTGACCATTTTGCGGAACTCGGAGCGGTCACCGCTGAAATCGACCCGCGTGGGCGGCAGCGGCGGCGGTAAGGGCTCGGAGCCGATGGGGGTCCATTGCATGTCGTTCACGGCGGCAACCTCGGGATGCGGTCTTGATCGGGTCAAACTATAGATCAGAGGTTGGTCGGCCCCCAAGATGGCGGGGTTCGATTTACCTTGATTCCAGTCGGTTTCTGGCACGTTTTCACGACAAACGGTGTGCGGAGGGTCACGCTGATCGAGATCCCGTCAGCGTAATCCGGGATCGTGCCCCAAGCGACGCCGGCCCCGGATGACGCGGAGCCTGTCATCGGGCGGCGCTTTGCGCCGACCCGGTGGCTCCATTCGGGCTTCACATCCACCCTCTCGCAAAGGTTGGATGTGACAAAACTCTCCCTTGCTCCGGCGCAGATAACCGGCTGTAATTGCACATCAAATACCGCAGCGCAGAATTCAACGAGAACGCGCGGTACATGCCAGGGAGAACGGTCATGCATGGGACCATCGAGAGCGCGGCCAAGCTCGACGCCCTTCGCGAGCGCGCCACGACACTGCCGCTGGAGCAATTCGATCCGGGCGATCCGGAATTGTTCAGGACCGATACGTTCTGGCCGTATTTCGATCGGCTGCGCCGCGAAGATCCCGTGCACTACTGCAAGGACTCGATGTTCGGCCCGTACTGGTCGGTGACGCGCTACAACGACATCATGGAGATCGAGACCAACCATTCGGTGTTCTCCTCGGCCTCCTCCCTCGGCGGCATCACCATCCGCGACATCGATCCGGACCTGCGCCGCGAGAGCTTCATCTCGATGGACCCGCCGCGCCACGCCGCGCAGCGCAAGACCGTGGCGCCGATGTTCACGCCGACGCATCTGGACAATCTCGCCCTCAACATCCGCAAGCGCTCGGCCGAGTGCCTGGACAATCTGCCCCGCGGCGAGGTGTTCGACTGGGTCGACCGGGTCTCGATCGAGCTGACGACGCAGATGCTGGCGGTGCTGTTCGATTTCCCCTGGGAGGACCGCCGCAAGCTGACGCGCTGGTCCGACATCGCCACCACCATTCCCGGGCCTGACGGACTCGTCGCCACCGAGGACGAGCGGCAGGCCGAGCTGACCGAATGCGCCGGCTATTTCGCGCGGCTGTGGAAGGAGCGCATCGCGCAGCCGCCGAAGAGCGACCTGTTGTCGATGATGGCGCATGGCGCCGCGACCCGCGACATGGACGCCAAGAACTTCCTCGGCAATCTCGTGCTTTTGATCGTCGGCGGCAACGACACCACGCGCAACACCATGTCGGGCTCGCTCCACGCGCTGAGCCAGCATCCCGAGCAGTATCGCAAGCTGCGCGAAAATCCCGCTCTGCTCGACAGCTTCGTGCCCGAAGTGATCCGCTGGCAGACGCCGCTGGCGCATATGCGGCGCACGGCGCTCGCCGACTTCGAGTTCCGGGGCAAAGAGATCAAGAAAGGTGACAAGGTCGTGATGTGGTACGTCTCGGGCAACCGCGACGAGGAGGCGATCGAGAAGCCCTACGAATTCATCATTGACCGCGCCCGCCCGCGCACGCATCTGTCGTTCGGCTTCGGCATCCACCGCTGCGTCGGCCTCAGGCTTGCCGAACTCCAGCTCAAGATCATCTGGGAAGAGATCCTGAAGCGGTTCGATCATATCGACGTGGTCGGCGAACCCAAGCGGGTCTATTCGAGTTTCGTGAAAGGTCTGGAAGAACTGCCGGTGAAGATTGCGGCGTGAGACGAAAAACCCTCCCTCTCCCCGTTCTTACGGGGAGAGGGTCGGGGTGAGGGGCTCTCTCCCCGAAGACGGCGACAGCCGAATCGCAGAGAGTCCCCCTCACCCGGATCGCATCTAACGATGCGATCCGACCTCTCTCCGCAAGCGGGGCGAGGTGAAGGAAGAACCAACTGGAGCCACGACGATGAACATCCAAGCGCCGGTTAAAGTGGACAAGGCCGAACGCATGCGCAGGGCCCGCGAGGAGGCCTATGCGACGCCGTTGGCGCAATTCCACCCCGGCGCGCCCAGGCTGTTCCAGGACGACACGCTGTGGCCGTGGTTCGAGCGGCTGCGCAAGGAAGAGCCGGTGCATTACTGCACCAACGCGCCGATCGAGCCGTACTGGTCGGTGGTGAAATACAACGACATCATGCATGTCGACACCAATCACGGCATCTTTTCCTCGGACTCCACGCTCGGCGGCATCTCGATCCGCGACGTGCCGGAAGGCTACGACTATCCGAGCTTCATCGCGATGGACCAGCCCAGGCATTCGTCGCAGCGCAAGACGGTGTCGCCGATGTTCACGCCGACACATCTGGACGAGCTGGCAAAGCTGATCCGGCAGCGCTCGCAGACCGTGCTCGACAATCTGCCGCGCAACGAGACCTTCAACTTCGTCGAGCGCGTCTCGATCGAGCTGACGACGCAGATGCTCGCGACCCTGTTCGACTTCCCCTGGGAGGAGCGGCGCAAGCTGACGCGCTGGTCGGACGTTTCGACCGCGCTGCCCAAGAGCGGCATCGTCGCCTCCGCCGAAGAGCGCCGCCGCGAGATGGACGAGTGCTACGCCTACATGTCAAAGCTGTGGAACGAGCGCGTCAACTCCGCACCGCGCAACGATCTGCTGTCGCTGATGGCGCACAACGATGCCACGCGCCACATGGACCCCGACAACCTCATGGGCAACATCATCCTGCTCATCGTCGGGGGCAACGACACCACGCGCAACACCATGACCGGCTCGGTGCTGGCGCTGAGCGAGAACCTGGAGCAATACGACAAGCTGCGCGCCAATCCGGAGCTGATCGACTCCATGGTGCCCGAGGTGATCCGCTGGCAGACGCCGCTGGCGCATATGCGCCGCACCGCCTTGCAAGACACCGAGATCGGCGGCAAGCACATCAGGAAGGGCGACCGCGTGGTGATGTGGTACGTCTCCGGCAACCGCGACGAGGAGATGTTCGACAGGCCGAACGACTTCATCATCGACCGTCCGCGCCCGCGCACCCACCTCTCCTTCGGCTTCGGTATCCACCGCTGCGTCGGCATGCGCCTCGCCGAGCTGCAGCTGCGCATCGTCTGGGAAGAGATGCTGAAGCGCTTCGACCGCATCGAGGTGGTCGGCGAGCCCAAGCGGATCTATTCGAGCTTCATCAAGGGGTACGAGACGTTGCCGGTGAGGATTCCGGGGTAGGCTCTAACCTCCGTCATTGCGAGCGAAGCGTCTTCTTCGCTCGTGTCCCGGACGCAGCGCGTAGCGGTGCGGCGCAGAGCCGGGACCCAGCAAGCAACGGCCCCGCTGCAACATGGGCCCCGGCTCTGCAGCGCATCACACACCGGACGATGCTTCGCATCGCCGGGCGTGCTGCGCTGCGTCCGGGGCACGAGAGCGGTATGTTGGCGTTCCAGCCCAGCTATAAAATTTCGGCATGACAGCTCGCGCCAGATGCGATGGCCGGGCGGCGCGCGGCTGTTCTACGACACGAGCCGCATCTAACTCAATTTGATATCCCACACGCCTTCCTTGCGGCAGGCGGCGACTTCCTCGCGCAGAAGCGCCGTGACGGCGAGCGAGGCCGTCGAGACCGGGCGGTCGATCGGAGAAGCGAAAATGAGCTCGCGCGTCATCGGCTTGGAGACGACAGCGGTTTCCAGCCGCCCGTCCGCGACCTCGCCGTGGACCGACGACGGCGGCAGCAGTGCGAAGCCGAGCCCCTCCTCGACCAGGCTGGTCAGCACGCGGAACGAATCCGCCTCGAGCTGGACGTCGAGCTTGATCTTGCGCTGGGCGGCCGCGTGCTCGATCAGCGCACGGAGGCCGTGCGAGTGAGAGGGCAGCACCAGCCGTTGCCGCAGCAGCCAGCCGATGTCGACGCTCTTCTTGCGCGCGAGGCCGCAGCCGCGCGGGCCGACCGCGACGATGTTGTCGCGCCCCAGGCTCTCCACGTTGAGATGCAGATCGGCCGAGCGGCCATAGAGGATGGCGAGATCCATCTCGCCGCGATGCAGCCATTCGACCAGATGGCCGCTGTAGCTCTCGACGATGCGCAGCGAAATGCCGGGAAATTTTTCGACGCAGCGCCGCGCAAAGCGCGCCGACAGCACGCAGCTCACGGTTGGAACCAGGCCAAGCACGACCTGGCCGGACGGCGGCCCCTGGGACGACTGGATATCGTCGCGGATCTGGTCGATCTGACGCACGATGCCGGAGGTGCGCGCCAGCAGCAGGCGCCCGGCCTCTGTGAGCACCATGCCGCGGCCGTTGCGCGTGAAAAGCTCCGTGCGCAGCTCGTGTTCCAGCAGCTTGATTTGCCTGGAAAGCGCCGGCTGCGCCACGCGCAGCGTGTCGGAGGCCTTGCTCAGACTGCCGAGCTCCGCCACGCAACTGAAGGTCCTGAGCTGCCGGAAATCCATGCTTGCCAATCCTGGAAGGCTACTCCATACGCTATAACAAATGAGCATAGGGGGTTGGCGTTGTTTTCACAACGCCTGAGGATCGGCCGGCGTTATCTTAACTGCCGCTAAGAACTGGAAACGCCATGAGTGAAGAACACCACACCGAAGATTACGCCGACATCCGTGAAGCCGTCGCAAAGCTCTGCGCCCAGTTCCCCGGCGAATATTGGCGCAAGCTCGATCGCGAGATGGCCTATCCCAAGGCGTTCGTCGACGCGCTGACAGCGGCCGGCTATCTCTCGGTGCTGATCCCCGAGGAATATGGCGGTGCGGGGCTGAAGCTGTCCGCGGCGGCCGCGATCCTCGAAGAAATCCAGCGCGCGGGCTGCAACGGCGGCGGCTGCCACGCCCAGATGTACACGATGGGCACCGTGCTGCGACACGGCAACGCCGAGCAAAAAGCAAAATATCTGCCGAAGATCGCCAGCGGCGAATTGCGCCTGCAGGCCTTCGGCGTCACCGAGCCGACCAGCGGCACCGACACCTCCTCGCTGAAAACCTTCGCGCGCAAGGACGGCAACGACAGCTACATCGTCAACGGCCAGAAGATCTGGACCAGCCGCGCCGAGCATTCCGATTTGATGGTTCTGCTGGCGCGCACCACGCCGAAGGAGCAGGCCAAGAAGCGCACGGACGGCCTGTCGGTGTTCATCGTCGACATGCGCGAGGCCAAGAACAACGGCCTCGAGATCCGCCCGATCCGCACCATGATGAACCACGCCACCACCGAAGTGTTCTTTACCGACATGAAGGTGCCGGCGGAGAATCTGATCGGCGAGGAAGGCAAGGGCTTTCGCTACATCCTCTCCGGCATGAACGCCGAGCGTATCCTGATCGCGGCCGAATGCGTCGGCGACGCAAAGTGGTTCATCGCCAAGGCGACGAACTACGCCAAGGAGCGCAGCGTGTTCGGCCGGCCGATCGGCCAGAACCAGGGCATCCAGTTCCCGATCGCCAAGGCCTATGCCTCGATGCGCGCGGCCGAACTGATGGTGAAGGAAGCCACGCGCAAATACGAGGCCGGGCTCGACTGCGGCGCGGAGGCCAACATGGCCAAGATGCTGGCGGCGGATGCGTCCTGGGAGGCGGCGAACGCCTGCATCCAGACCCATGGCGGCTTCGGCTTCGCCGAGGAATACGACGTCGAGCGCAAATTCCGCGAGACGCGGCTCTATCAGGTGGCGCCGATCTCGACCAACCTCGTGCTCTCCTTCGTTGCCGAGCATGTGCTCGGCATGCCGCGCTCGTACTGAGGCCATCATCATGGGAGCATTGGACGGGATCAGGGTGATTGCGGTCGAGCAGGCGGTGGCGGCGCCGTTCTGCTCCTCGCGCCTGGCGGATGCCGGCGCGGAGGTGATCAAGATCGAGCGGCCCGAAGGCGACTTCGCCCGCGGCTATGACGCGGCGGCCAAGGGCCAGAGCAGCTATTTCGTCTGGCTCAACCGCGGCAAGCAATCGGCGGTGGTGGATCTCGCAACGAAAGAAGGCTGCGCCGAGCTGGAGAAGCTGATCGCCAGCGCCGACGTGCTGATCCAGAACCTCAAGCCGGGCTCGATGGACAAGCTCGGTTTTTCGCGCGAGCGGCTGCTGAAGGACTATCCGAAGCTGATTTCCTGCACGATCACCGGCTATGGCGACGAAGGTCCCTACGCGCATCGCAAGGCCTATGATCTGTTGATCCAGGCCGAGAGCGGCCTGGCCTCGATCACCGGCAACCCTGATGGCGCCTCGCGCGTCGGCATGTCGATCGTGGACGTCGCGACCGGCGCGACCGCGCATGCGGCGATCCTGGAGGCGCTGATCGGGCGCGGGCGTACCGGCAAGGGCTGTGACATCCGCATCTCCATGTTCGACGTGATGGCGGACTGGTGCACCGTGCCGCTGCTCAACTCCGAAGCCGGCAATCCACCCAAGCGCATGGGGCTGCGGCATCCCTCGATCGCGCCCTATGGCGTGTTCACGTCGAAGGACGGCAAGGACATCCTGATCTCGATCCAGAGCGAGCGCGAGTGGAAGACGCTCTGCGTGAAGGTGCTGGATCAGCCGGACCTGCCCGCCGATCCGCGCGTCGCCAATATGGTCGAGCGCGTACGCAACCGCGACTTCACCGATACGACGGTGGCGGATATCTTCGGCAAGATGACGCGCGACGAGCTGCTCAAGCGGCTGTCGGATGCCGATATCGCCTTTGCCGAGGTCAACACCATGGCCGACCTCACCAACCACCCGCATCTGCGCCGCATCGAGGTCGACACGCCGCAGGGACGCGTCAGCTATCCCGCGCCGGCGCCGATCGTCGTCGGCGAAACGCGCGCTTACGGCGCTGTGCCCGCCATCGGCGAAAACCCAAAGTCCAAGACGTAAGAAGAGCGAGGCGTCATGACCGAGAAGCTCGACATCGATTACTTGCGGCAATGGATCGGCCGCAGCACGGAGGCCACCGACATCGTCACCGCGCAGCTCGTGATGGGCCTGCGCGCGACGCTGTTCCAGGAGGTCGGCGAGCCCAGGAAAGGCGACACCGCGCCGTTCACGGTGCATTGGTGCCTGGCGCAGCCGGTGTTTCCGATGTCGATGCTCGGGCCTGACGGCCACCCCACCCGCGGCGGCTTCCTGCCGCCGGTGCCGCTGCCGCGCCGGATGTGGGCCGGCGGCGAGATCGAGTTCCTGCAGCCGCTGCAGGTCGGCGATGAATCGACTCGGACCTCGCGCATCGCCGACGTGCAGGTGAAAACAGGCTCGACCGGCACGCTGTGCTTCGTCTCGGTCGAGCACAGCATCTCCTCGCCGCGCGGCGTCGCCATTCGCGAGCGGCAGGACATCGTCTATCGCGAGATGACGAGCAGCGCGCCGGCTGGCGCCAAGGCCCCGCCTCCGCCGCCGAAGGCGCAGCACCGCGAGACCCATGTCTCCGACCCCGTGCTGCTGTTTCGCTATTCCGCGCTGACCTTCAACGGTCACCGCATCCATTACGACCGCGACTACGTCACCAAGGTCGAGGGCTATCCGGGCCTGATCTTCCACGGCCCGCTGCAGGCGGCGCTGATCATCGAGCTGGCCGCGAAGCTGCACGGCGGCGAGGCGCCGAAGAAGTTCACCTATCGCGGCCTGCAGCCGCTGTTCGAGGGCACGGAGTTCTCGGTCAACGCCAACGAGACCACTGATGGCATGGAGCTGTGGACCGCGAATGCGGAAGGGCAGCCGACGATGAAGGGCACGGCGGTTTGGTGAGGGACGTCCCGTCGTTCCGGGGCGGTCCGCAGGATCGGACCTCAGGTGCGCAAATTGCGCACCGGGGAATCGCGAGATTCCGGGTTCGCCTCGCGCCCCCCGGCATGACGCCGCCAGGAGCGCGCCCTTCACAATTCATCGAGCGCCGTCCACTGCGGGACATGCTCGGCCAGCTTATCGAGCAGACCTTCGAACACCTTGCGTTCGGACACGCTGAGGCATGACAGCATCGCCCGTTCGCGCTCGCGCAAGGTGGGGATGTATCTGGCATAGAGCGTGCGTCCGGCTGGCGTCAGATACAGACGCTGGCGGCGATTGTCGTTCTTGTCGACGTCGCGACGCAACAGCTTCTTCTTTTCCAGCGCAATGATCCCGCGGCTGATATTGGCCTTGAGATGACCGGAAAACTCGCAGATCTCGCTGGCGGTCACGCCCTCGCGAAAACTCAGGAAGATGAGCGTGACGATCTCCGGACGTGTGATGCCGAGCTCCATCTCGATCTTCCGAAACGACGGCTCACGGTAGAAATTCAGGACGTAACCCATCTTGTAGGCGATCCTGACTTCGGTGCCGCCGAGCACGTCCCTGGCGCGGTCGGCGCTTTCCCCTGAATTGGGCCGGGTCGCGTCTTTGCTAGATCGTCTCATATGTGACTTTCTCATTGCCTTTCGGATTGATCTCATCCTAACATCGCAGCGGAATAGAACAGAACTCTGGGAGATCGCCGGCTGTGAACAAGGCGGGACCTGTCGCGTCCGCGCGACGGAGGCATTTGCTGCGCGCGCAGGGGCCATCGTGCTTCTACGCAGGGACTGAGGTGCATCCGATCTATGTCGATCACGTCCGACCGCCCGAGGGCGGAACCGAGCGGACGCCCGTCGTGATGGTACATGGCGCTGCGCACACCGGCGCCTGCTACATGGCGACGCCTGATCTGCGGCCGGGCTGGGCGCCACGATTCGCAGGTACCGGCCGCCATGTGTTCGTGCCTGATTGGCCCGGCCATGGCCGCTCGCCACAGCGGGCGGATTTTCCGACGCTTGGCAGCGCCGACGTCGCCAACTCGTTGCTCGCACTGCTGGAGGAGATCGGCCCCGCCGTATTGCTGGTGCATTCCGCGAGCGGGCCGATGGCATGGTGGATGACCGAGCGACGGCCCGATCTGGTCCGCGCCGTCGTCGGCATCGCGCCGGGCCCGCCCGCCGATTTGCTGAAGGATCTGCCCGACGATCCGGCCGCGCTTGCAGCGCTACGCGACGACGCCAGCGTCGGTCGGCCGGTGCATGCCGCCGAGGATCGGCCCGTCTGGCTGAACGCCGAATTCGCCGCTTCTTCCTGGGCGAACACATCGCGATTTCCGCAACATGCGTTCAAGCACTATTTCGCGTCCATCGTGCCCGAAAGCCCGCGTATCCTGAACGAGCGCTTCAACATCGGCGGACGCGGCCTCCGCGTCGGCGATCTCAACAGACTCGGCAACCATCGCATCCTGATCGTCACCGGCGAGCTGGATCCGCGTCATCCACGCGAGGTGGACGCTGCGACCGCGGCCTATCTCGATGCCGACTTCATCTGGCTGCCGGATCGCGGCATCACCGGCAACGGCCACATGATGATGATCGAGGACAACAGCGATGATCTCGCCGCGCTGGTCCTCGATTGGCTCGCTGCGGCGGGCTGCTGACCCGACAAGACACGAGAAGATCTGGAGGAGATGAAGATGAGATCGAACCTGCTCGGCGCGGCCCTGATCGCGCTGATCGTTCCGATTGCGGCACAGGCGGAAGTCTCGGGTGGCGTCGTCAAGATCGGCGTCCTGACCGATATGGCTGGTGTAACCGCTGATGTCACCGGCAAGGGTTCGCTTGTCGCCGCCGAGATGGCGGTTCGCGAGTTCAGCGGCACCGTGCTCGGCAAGCCGGTTCAGGTGATCTCAGCCGATCATCAGCACAAGCCCGACATCGGCACCGGAATTGCCCGCCAGTGGTTCGATGTCGAGGGCGTGGATGCGATCGTCGACGTACCGAATTCCGGTGTCGCGCTCGCGATCCAGGGCCTCGCGCGCGAAAAGAAGAAGATCGCGCTCTATTCCGGCGCGGGCACGACGGCACTAACCAACGAGCAGTGCTCGCCGTTCGGCGTGCACTGGACCTACGACACCTACGCGGTCTCGCACGGAACGGCCTCGGCAGTCGTCGAGGCCGGCGGTACGACGTGGTTCTTCCTCGCCGCCGATTATGCCTTCGGCCAGCAGTTGCAGAAAGACGCCAGCGACGTGATCGCGGCGGCCGGCGGCAAAGTGCTGGGCGCCGTCCGCCATCCGCCATCCGCTCAACACGCCGGATTTCTCCTCGTTCCTGCTCACCGCGCAGTCTTCCGGCGCCAAGGTCATCGGCATTGCCAATGCCGGTAACGACACCATCAATGCGATGAAGCAGGCCAACGAGTACGGGATCGTGAAGGGCGGGCAAAGTCTTGCGGCGATGATCCTGTTCTTGCAGGACATCCACACCCTGGGCCTGGAAGCCGCACAGGGCACGTATCTGACGACGGCATCGTACTGGGACATGAACGAGGCGACGCGCGCCTGGTCGAGGGAGTTCATGGTGAAGACCGGCGCGCCGCCGTCGATGCTGCATGCCGGCGTGTACGGCGCGGTGCGGCACTATCTGAAGGCTGTCACCCAGGCCGGCACCGACGACGCCGAGCGGGTCGCCGCCGCCATGCGCGCGATCCCGATCGACGACATCTTTTCGCAGGGCGCGACGCTGCGCGAAGACGGCCGCGTGACACGCACGATGTATCTGGCCCGCGTCAAGAAGCCTTCGGAGTCGAAATATCCCTGGGACTATCTGGAGATCGTGCGTCCGATTCCATCGGAACAGACCGCGTGGCCGCTCTCGGAGAGCAAGTGCCCACTGGTCAAGGGCGCCACGCGCTAGCGCCCCAGCATCACACGCAGCCTCATCTTGACTTCGCCAAGCAATCCACCGAGAGGTAGGTTGCTTTTGCCTGTGCTCAAAGGCCAAGGCGGACAAATCGTCGCTCATGCTCGGCACGGCGACGGAACACAAGAAGATCAGGGGAGCCGTCCGATGTCGTCCCGCAAGCCCGCCGCGACAAAAAGCAAGTCCGTCACCGTCAAGCAGGCGACGCTCGACCTGCTGCGCTCGTTCGGCATCACAAAAGTGTTCGGCAATCCTGGTTCAACCGAGCTGCCGTTCCTGAGCGACTGGCCCGATGACATCGACTACGTGCTGGCGCTGCAGGAAGCCTCCGCCGTCGGCATGGCCGACGGTTACGCGCAAGCGACCCGCAATGCCGGCTTCGTCAATCTGCATTCGGCCGCCGGCGTCGGCAACGCGCTCGGCAACATCTACACCGCGCATCGCAACCAGACCCCGCTGGTGATCACCGCGGGCCAGCAGGCGCGCTCGATCCTGCCCTTGCAGGCCTTCCTCTATGCCGAGCGCGCGTCGGAGTTTCCGCGGCCTTACGTGAAATACAGCGTCGAGCCGGCGCGGCCCGAGGACGTGCCGGCTGCGATCGCGCGCGCTTATTACACCGCGATGCAGCCGCCGTGCGGGCCGACCTTCGTGTCGATCCCGATCGACGACTGGGCGCATGCCTGCGCGCCGTCCGAGGCGCGCAAGGTCAGCCGGGAAATCGGCCCCGAGCTTGAGCCGATGAAGGCACTGGTCGCCGCGCTCGGCTCCGCAAGGCACCCTGCCCTCGTCGTCGGCCCCGGCGTCGACCGCGCCGGCGCGGTAGACCTGATGGTGGGCGTCGCCGAGAAGGCGAAGGCCAGCGTCTGGGTCAGCCCGTTCTCGGCACGCTGCTCGTTCCCCGAGCGGCATCCGCAATTCGCCGGCTTCCTGCATGCCTCGCCGGCGCAACTCTCCGACGCACTGCGTGAGCATGATCTCATCGTCGTGATCGGTGCGCCCGTGTTCACCTTCCATGTCGAGGGCCATGCCGCGATCTTCGATGGTAGCGCGACGATCTTTCAGATCACGGATGACCCGGATGCGGCGGCTGTGACGCCCGTCGGCACCAGCATCATCGCCACCATGAAGCCGGCACTGAGCACGCTGCTCGACCTGCTGCCGGAGAGCAAGCGCGCCACGCCGAACGGCCGCACACTGCCGCCGGCGCCGCAAGCTGCCGATCCGCTGCCGGTCGAGTTCCTGCTGCATTCGCTGTCGCAGGCGATGCCGGATGGTGCGTCAGTCGTCGAGGAAGTGCCCTCGCACCGGCCGGCGATGCAGAAGTTCATGCCGATGCGCGGCCAGGACAGTTTTTACACCATGGCGAGCGGCGGCCTCGGCTATTCCCTGCCCGCCGCCGTCGGCATGGCGCTCGGCAAGCCGAACAGCCGCACGGTCTGCCTGATCGGCGACGGCTCGGCGATGTACTCGATCCAGGCGCTGTGGACCGCCGCGCAGCGCAAGCTGCCGCTGACCATCGTCGTCATCAACAATTCCGGCTACGGCGCGATGCGCTCATTCAGCCAGGTCATGCAGGTGCGCAATGTGCCGGGGCTGGAGCTGCCGGGGATCGATTTCGTCCGGCTCGCCGAAGGCATGGGATGTCACGCGGTGCGGGTGACGAAGGCGGCTGAGCTCGGCAAGGCGCTGAAGCGCGGGATGGCGTTTGAGGGGACGAGCCTGGTCGAGGTCGTCGTGGATTCGGCGGTGCCGGTGCTCTACGGGCAGAAGCATTGAGTTGTCGTCCCGGCGAAGGCCGGGACGACATCGAGTTTGCCGCACCACCGCTGCCAACTACGACGCCAGAAATCCCCCGTCCGCCGCCAGCACGTGCCCGACGACATACGACGACGCATCCGACGACAGCCACACCACGGCCTCCGCCACCTCCTCCGGGCTCCCCATCCGCCGCAGCGGCAGGCCAGCACTCACCGTTGCGATGTCGCCGACGCCGGCGCGCAGCATCATGTCGGTGACGACGCGGCCCGGCGCGATGGCATTGATGCGGATGCCGCGCGGGGCATTCTCCAGCGCGGCCGAGCGCGTTAGCGAGATCGCGGCGGCCTTCGAGGCCGAATAGAGCGAGAAGCCGGGATTGGGATTGCGCACGCCGCTGACGGAAGCGTTGACGACGATGCTGCCGCGCCCTTGCGCCAGCATCGCCGGCAGTTGGTGGCGCAGGCACAGGAACAGCGCGCGGACATTGGTGTCGAACACGCTGTCGTAGATGTCAGTGCCCTGCTGTTCCAGCGGCGCGCGGCGCTCCTGGAAGCCGGCATTGTTGAAGGCGACGTCGAGCCGGCCGCAACGTTCGATGGCGGTGCGGACGAGGCGCGCGACGTCGTCCTCGCGCGTGATGTCGGTCTTGAGCGCGATCGCCTCCGCACCGAGCTCGCGGCATGAAGCGGCGGTCGCCTCGATCTCGGCCTCGCGCCGGCCCGCCACGATGATCGCCTCGGCGCCCTCGGATGCCATCCGCAACGCTGTGGCGCGGCCGATGCCGGTGCCGCCGCCCGTGACGAGGCAGACCTTGCCATTCATCCGCATCGCCGTCGGCAAAGCTCCGCCCATGGCTCACTCCAAAACGCTTGCGTGCGCCGCGTTGCGCCTATAGTTGTATGATACAACTATAGGCGAGGAGTCAAGGGATGGCCGAGCTTGCGCTCATCGACGACATTCGCGCCGCCTCGCGGTTGATGGTGCGCGAGCTCGGCTTCATGGATGCGACGGTGGCGGCCTCGGACTATCCGCCCTCGGCCGTGCACACGATCCTGGAGATCGGCATCCGCGGCCCGATGACATCAGGCGAGCTCGGCGATTTCCTGCGGCTGGAGAAATCCAGCGTCAGCCGCCTGGTGCGCAAGCTGATCGATTGCGGCGAGCTCAGGGAGACGCCGGATGAGGCCGATGCACGCAGCAAGCTATTGTCGCTGACCGCGAAGGGGCGGCGCACGCTGGAGGGGCTGCACGCGTTCGGCCGGCAGCAGGTGCGCGGCGCGCTGGCGGCGCTGACGGCGGCGGAACAGCGCACGGTGCGCGAGGGCATGATGCTCTATGCGCGGGCGCTCAGGCAGAGCCGGGGGGAGGAGACGTTGCCTCGGTAACCACCGGTGTCGTCCCTGCGAACGCAGGGCCATACCGCGTGATTTATCCGTAAAGCGCAGGTGTCAGTACCGCGCGCAAGAACATCTACCAGTGTTCGCCAAACTTCTCCCTGTGGTTATGGGTCCCTGCTTTCGCAGGGACGACAGCGAGCTTTTGGCGCGAGTGTAGGTCGGCTCACCGACCTGAAGGTCACTTCCCGAAATCCTCCCGCATCCTGGCCTGGATCTTGGCCATGCCGCCGATCCAGCGATCATAATTCTCGGTCTTCTTGCGCATATAGCCGAGCACTTGCGGATGCGGCAGGATCAGGAACGTCTCCTGCTCGAGGCCGGCGAGCACGTCTTTCGCGACCTACTCGGGCGTGAGATCGCCGTCGCCGGATTGCGGGCCTTTCGGGATCGAGCGCAGCATGTTGGTGTCGACACCCTGCGGGCAGAGGATCGAGACCTTGATGTTGTCAGCCTTGTGCGAGATCGCGAGATTCTCGGCAAAGCCGACCGCGGCGTGCTTGGTGGTGGAATAAGCGGGGCTGCCGACCTGCGACAGCAGGCCCGCGGCCGAGATCGTGTTGAGGAAATAGCCGCCGCCGCGCGCCTTCATGCGCGGGATCAGATGCCGCGCCGCATAGACATGGGCCATGACGTGGATCGCCCAGCTGCGCTGCCACGGCTCGTCGGAGGCTCCGCCGGCATTGACCGACATCGGATCGAAGCCGCCGCCGATGCCGGCATTGGAGCAGAACAGGGCGATGGGGCCGAACTGCCGCTCGGTCTCCTCGATGACGTGCGAGATGTCTTTCTCCTGCGCGACATCGCATTTGAAGGCCGCGCCATCCACCATGGCCGCGACCGCCCGCGCATTGGCGGCGTCCATGTCCGCGACGACGACCTTGGCTGCGCCCGCATTGTAAAACGCCTCGCACAGCGCATTGCCGATGCCGTTTGCGCCGCCCGTGACGACCACGACCTTGCCGGTCACCTGCATGCGACGTCTCCTCTTGTCTTATACCGCTTCTTGGAAGACCCCCTGGGTCTTGCTCAGCTCAACATGAGGTCGAGCACCGCGGTATAATGGCACGCCGCGCCGGCCAACACAAAGCCGTGCCAGATCGCATTCTGGAAACGCAGCCGCCGCCAGGCATGGAAGATCACGCCAAAGCTGTAGAGCAGCCCGCCCGCAAGGATGAAGCCCAGCACCAGCGCGGGCAGCGCCCGGACCACGGCGTCGTAGAGCATCACGCCGCTCCAGCCCATCGCGAGATAGATGCCGACCGAGACGCGGTCGAACCGGCCGGGATAGAAGAGCTTCAGCACGATGCCGAGGATGGCGACGCACCAGACGCCGGCGAGCAGCACCAGCGCGAATCCGCTGTCCTTCACCTCGAGGATGAACGGCGTATAGGTCGCCGCGATCAGCAGATAGATCGCGGAGTGGTCGAACCGCCGCAGCAGCCATTTGGCCGGCGACACCGGCCAGAGATTATAGGTCGCCGACAGCACCAGCATCGAGAGCAGGCCGGCGACATAGATCGAGACGCCGACGATGTCGGTCGCATCGGCATAGATCGCCGTCAGCACCACCAGCACGGTCGCGGCGATGAGGCCGGAGAGGACGCCGATCGCGTGGATGATTCCGTCGGCGATCAGCTCGGCGCGGTCGTAATTCCAGCCCATCACATCGGCTGCGGCGTGGACGGAGCTGGAGGCGAACTCTTTCAGTTGGAAGACGGTCATGGCAATCCGCAAGATGAGGCAATGTCCTCTTGTATGGGTCTTTCGGGATCGGCGCGTCGTTCAAACGGCTGATTTTCCGACAAAGACGGTGGAAGTATGGAGCTTGATTTTCTTCACGCAATTGCCACTTTTGTGATCGGTCACACAGTCCCGCCGCCCCCGATCCACTAACGTTCATATGGCATTCAGTTTCCAGGATATGGTCGAAGAAGCGCGCTTGTCCGCGCAGGCGCTGATCGACTATGGCGAGCACTTCTTCAACCCGACGGTGCGGTTAGGCGTTACCGGCCTGTCGCGGGCCGGCAAGACCGTGTTCATCACCGCGCTGATCCACGGCCTCACCCGCGGCGGCCGGTTTCCGGTGTTCGACGCTTACGCCTCGGGCCGGATCGCGCGGGCGCATCTGGCGCCGCAGCCCGACGATGCCGTGCCGCGGTTTGCCTATGAGAGCCATCTGCGCGCGCTGATCGAGGAGCGACGCTGGCCGAACTCGACCGTCGACATCAGCGAGCTCCGGCTCGTCATCGACTATCAGCGCCCGAACGGCGCCGACCGCACGCTGACACTCGACATCGTGGACTATCCCGGCGAGTGGCTGCTCGACCTGCCGCTGCTGCAGAAGAGTTTCGAGCAATGGTCGGCGGAGAGCCTGGTCTTGTCGCGCGAGGCGCCGCGCGCGCATCTTGCGGGCGAATGGCACGCGCATCTGGCAACGCTCAAGCCCGACGCGCGAGAGGACGAGCAAGCGACGCTGACGGCCGCAAAACTCTTCACCGATTATTTGCGCGCCTGCCGCGACGAGCGCTTCGCGATGAGCCTGTTGCCGCCCGGCCGCTTCCTGATGCCCGGCAATCTCGCAGGCTCCCCGGCACTGACCTTCGCGCCCCTCGAGGTGCCCGCAGGCGGCCAGGCGCCGGATGGGTCGCTGTGGGCGATGATGGTGCGCCGTTTCGAGGCCTACAAGGACGTCGTGGTGCGGCCGTTCTTCAGGGATCATTTTGCCCGGCTCGATCGCCAGATCGTGCTGGCCGATGCACTGTCCGCGTTCAACTCCGGACCCGAGGCGCTGCACGATCTCGAAGCAGCCCTCGCCGGCATTCTCGATTGCTTCAACATCGGCCGCAGCACGATCCTCTCCAGCCTGTTCCGTCCGCGCATCGATCGCATCCTGTTTGCAGCGACCAAGGCCGACCATCTGCACCATTCCAGCCACGACCGGCTCGAGGCCGTATTGCGCCGCGCCGTCTCGGGCGCCGTTGCGCGCGCGGAAAATACCGGCGCGGCGATCGACGTGGTGGCGCTCGCCGCGGTGCGCGCCACGAGAGAGGCTCAAGTCGCGCGCGGCCGCGACAAATTACCGTCGATCCTGGGAACACCGGCCGCGGGCGAGAGCGCCGGCGGTGAATTCTTCGACGGCAATACGGAGGTTGCGACCTTTCCGGGCGACCTGCCCCTCGATCCCGAGCCATTGTTCAACGGCAATGCCGCGTTCCGCGGCCTCGCGACCGAGTCCGCCGGGACAAGCGACTTTCGTTTCCTGCGCTTCCGCCCGCCCACGCTCGACCGCGAAGGCTCCGAGCCGCCGACGCTGCCTCACATTCGCCTCGACCGTGCCTTGCAGTTCCTGATCGGAGACAAGCTCGCATGAACGACCGATCGAAGCCACGGCGGCCGGCGACGTTCCGGCTCGACGATCCCGGCGTCGTCGTCACCGAAGCCGACGAGACCAGCCGGCTCAGCCGCGCCACCATCCAGATCACGCCGGAGCCCGATCCCCTGGCGCTTCCGGTCCCAGTTCAAGCGGCGCTGCCGGCGCGCCGCGGTTTTCCCTGGGGTACGCTGTTCTGGTCAGGCCTCGCCGGGCTGACGCTGCTCGGCACCGGGCTCGGCGTGGTGCATCTGATCGAGGACCTGTTCGCGCGCAGCGAAACGCTCGGCTATGTCGGTCTCGCCTTCGCGCTCGTCACCGCGCTCGCGCTTGCGGTGGTGATCGGCCGCGAGGCAGTCGGTCTGGCGCGGCTGGCGACGATCGAGCAGTTGCATGCGCGCGCCGCCGCTGTGCTCGCCAGCGACGACCGCAAGGAGAGCCGCGTCATCGTGCAGGATCTTCTCAAGATCGCGCACCAGAACCCGCAGCTCGCCCGCGCCCGCGCGACGCTGGAGAGCCACACCGGCGAGATCATCGACGGCGCCGACATGATCCGGCTCGCCGAACGCGAGTTGATGTCTCCGCTGGATGCGGAGGCGCGGCGTCTAGTGTCGTCAGCCGCGCAAAAGGTTTCGATCGTGACCGCGGTGAGCCCGCGCGCGGCGATCGACGTGCTGTTCGTGTTCGTCGCCGCGCTGCGCCTGATCCGCCAGCTCGCTTATCTCTACGGCGGGCGCCCCGGCGCGCTCGGCATGATCCGACTGCTCCGCCACGTCATTGCCCATCTCGCCATCACCGGCGGCATGGCCGCGAGCGACAGCCTGGTGCAGCAGATGCTCGGCCACGGCATCGCGGCAAAGCTGTCACAGCGGCTCGGCGAAGGCGTGCTGAACGGATTGCTGACGGCACGGCTGGGCCTGGCGGCGATCGACGTCACGCGTCCGCTGCCGTTCGCCGCGCTGCCGCCGCCCAAACTGTCGGATCTCGCGACGGATCTCTTGCGGAAGAAGGACGACGAGGCGTAGCTTCTTCGCCTCTCCCCGCGTGCGGGGAGAGGCCGGAGCGCATCGCCAGATGCGATCCGGGTGAGGGGGACTATCCGCGAGTTCAACTGTCACCTCCCCCGCGGAGAGTCCCCCTCACCCCAACCCTCTCCCCGCAAGCGGGGAGAGGGAGAGGAAAGCCAGCACCTTCCACCAAAACAGCGGCGAATCCTTCGACGGCGACAGCTCGGGGGTCCAGCCGGTGAGCTTTTCGATCACATAGGTGTCCGCGAGAACACCGCGCCAGCGACGTTCGACTTCGCCGAGCGGCTCGCGCTTGGCTGGGATATTCTCCCATAGCAAGGAACGATCGTCTGGCTCGCGGCCGACATAGATGCCGGCATGGCCCTTGATCCGGTCCAGGCCGGGATCGCGGAAATCCTGGAAGCGGCCGCGCTCGTTGATCTCGATGACGGGCACGCGGCCCCTGAACAGCCAGCGCATCATCGCGTAGGTGCGATAGTCCGTGGTGGCGATCCAGGTCGCGCCGGTCTCCTCGAGCGCGGCCTGCGCCCGCGCGGCGACCTGCTCATAGCCGGCCTCGGCGCCGATCGGATCGATCCTGCCGAGGAGATTCCAGGGCGCTGCGACGTAATAGAGGAACACGATGACGACGAAGGCGATGCCCGAGCCGACGGCTGTCTTGGCCCAGAACACCGACGATCTCAGCATACGGGCCGACCAATCCTCCTTCGCCATCGCCGCGAGGTTCACGGCGGCCGCGGCGAAACCGACCGGCCACATGAACATCGGCCAGGTGTCGCCGACCCGAAGCGTGGTCGACTTCGCGAGGAAATAGAGAAACGGCACCAGCACCGCCGTCGACAAGAGAATTCCAACGGGCTCGCGCGCGCGATAGCCGCGCCATGCCGTCAGCACCAGCCCGGTCAGCACTACCGGCAGCATGACGAAGCCGACCAGGCCGAACTGCAGGCCGATAAAGTCACCGATGGTCCGCAGCGAGATGCCGTAATTGGCGGTGGCGCGTACGCCCTGGAAACGAAACGAGGCCCAATCGTGCTGCGCATTCCAGACCAGCACCGGCGAAAACACGGCTATTGCGACCAGCACCGCGAGATAAGGGTAAGGACTGCGCAGCCAGCGCCAACGCCAATCCGGCACCAGCAGAAAGGCGGCAACCGCCGGCGCGAACATGATGGCGGTGAATTTCGACAGCATCGAGAGGCCGGCGAACAACCCGGCCGCAAGCCACCAGCGTCCGTCGCCGCTTTGCGCGAGCCGCACCAGCGACCATATCATTGCCACCGCAAACGGGATCATGGCGACATCGGGCGCGACCTTGGCCATCAACAGGCCGTAATAGAGCGCGGCTTCCGGCATCAGCACCGCGAACAATACGGCGCGCACATCATGGGTGAGGCGGCGGACGACGTCGGCAAGCAGGAGCTGCGTCACCAGCATCGCGACGATGCCGCCGAAACGGACCCCGAGCGTGGTGTCGCCGAAGATCGCGGTTCCGAAACGGATCAGCCAGGCGATGCCCGGGGGGTGATCGAGGAAGCTGAGCGCGCCCTCCTTCGACCAGGTCCAGTAATAGGCCTCGTCGGTGCGCAGCTCGATCGCGCCGGCGTAGACGATGCGCAGCAGCGTCATCGCGGCGATGACGAGCACGGCAACACGGATGAGACGGCGTTCGGCGCCGTCTGGCTTCACAGAGATGTCGGGAGCGATCGTCACGGCCGCGCTTTTCCCCAACTTGGGAGGGGGAGTCAATGTGGGTCGGCCCAACATAGGTGTCGTCCCGGGCAAGCGAAGCGCAGACCCGGGACCCATAACCACAGGGAGGGATTATGGCACGAGCTGGTAACCACGAGTCTTCGCCAAACCCGACCCTGTGGTTATGGGTCCCGGATCGGCGCGCGCTTAGGGCGCGCTTGTCCGGGACGACGGCGGAGTGTGAGGCGCCTTCCCGGGCATGTGATCCCCGAACCTGTCCACATCGGGAATTAACCGCTACGCTGGCTGTTCTCCTTCATGAACTGATACAACCGAATCATGGCCACCGCTGCTGCATCCATCTCCGAACTCGTCCGCGGGACCAGCGTGCGGCAGGTGCGGCTCGTCTGCGGCGTGATCCTGTTCTGTTATGTGATCAGCCATTTCCTCAACCATGCGCTCGGCAATATTTCGGTCGAGGCCATGGAGGCCGGGGTCTACTACCACACCGTCTTCTGGCAGTTCCTCCCCGTCTCGATCGTGTTCTACACCGCCGCGCTCACGCATATGGGGCTCGGCATCTATGCGCTGTATCAGCGCCGGCAGTTCCGCTGGCGGACGATCGAGCCGCTTCAGCTCGTGCTGGGCCTCAGCATCCCCGCGCTGATCATGGGGCACGTGGTCGGGGTGCGGCTCGGCTACACGCTGTACGATCACCAGAAGCTCTATCCGCAGGAGCTCTATCTGTTCTTCGTCGCGGCGCCGGGCCGGCTCTGGCAGATGACGATCCTGCTTCTCATTGCCTGGGTGCACGGCTGCATCGGGATTTATTTCTGGCTCCGCCTCAAGCCGTTCTTCACGCGCGCCGCGCCCTATCTGCTCGCCGCCGCGGTGCTGGTCCCGACATTGTCGCTGCTCGGCATCTACCAGGGCGGCCGCAGCGTCGCGATCGAGGCCGATGACGGGGAATGGCGCACGCACAATCTCACGCGACGCCAGGTCGGCACGGTCGCGGAAGGCAACACGCTCGATCGCATCACCGGCGCCTTCACCGTCACCTATTTTGGGCTGCTGGGCCTGGCGCTGGCGGCACGCGGCGTGCGGGCCTGGCGCGAGCGGCGCGGCGGCATGATCGCGTTGTCCTACGGCAACGGCAAGACGGTGCGGGTTCCCAAGGGTCTCTCCGTGCTGGAAGCGAGCCTGCGCCATAATCTGCCGCATGCCAGCGTCTGCGGCGGCCGCGCCCGCTGCTCGACCTGCCGCATCCGCGTCATCGGCGATCATGGCGTCCTGCCCGAGCCGTCGCAGCGCGAGGCCTTCGTGCTCACCCGCGTCGGCACCAACGACCCCTCGATCAGGCTGGCCTGCCAGCTGCGGCCGACGTCGGATCTGTCCTTCTTCCAGCTCTTCACCCCGCAAACGTCGTCGGCCAACGCGCAGGCCTCGGCGCCGGCGAGAATCGGCCAGGAGCGCTATCTCGTCAGCCTGTTCGTGGACATGCGCGGCTCGACCCAGCTCGCCGAGAAGCGGCTGCCGTTCGATACCGTCTTCATCGTCAACCGCTTCCTCGGCGCTGTGTCGCAGGCCGTGATCGAGAATGGCGGCCAGCCGAACCAGTTCGTCGGCGACGGCATGCTGGCGCTGTTCGGACTCACGGCCGATCCGCAAACCGCCTGCCGGCAGGCGCTGAAGGCTGCCAGCGGCATCGCCACCCATATCGACGAACTGAACGAGCTGCTGAGCCACGATCTTCGCCAGCCGATCCGCTTCGGCATCGGCATTCACGGCGGCGAGGTCATCATCGGCGACATCGGCTATCGCGATCACATCGTCTTCACGGCGCTGGGCGATGCCGTCAACGTTGCCGCCCGCCTGCAGGACATGACCAAGACGCTGGCCTGCGAGGCGATCGTCTCGGACGAAATCCGCGGCACCGCGGGCCTCGCCGACGATACGCTGCCGCAACAGGAGGTCGCGATCCGCGGCCGCGACGAGCCGATGGCCGTGCGCGTCGTCGCGGATGCGCGGGAGCTGGCAGCCCTGGTCGATCGAAGCGAGCGCGTCGCGGCCTGATGTTCGCCTCTCCCCGCCTGCGGGGAGAGGCCGACGCAGGCAGCGCGGCGGGTGAGGGGGACTCTCCGCGAGTCCAACTGCTTTTTCCCTCGCGGAGACTCCCCCCCACCCCAACCCTCTCGCCGCAAGCGGGACGAGGGAGCACACCGCCGCCGCGGTGAGAACTTGGCCACATGCATGTCTCCGTAACACCGGCCTGCTGCAACGCAGCGGCATGGGCCTGCTGCGAAAGCACGAATTGACTTCGTTCAAATCGTTGCGACAGATGAGCGCGGCTCGCGGTGATGACCGCAGGCCAACGAAAAGCTCCGGGAGGGGACCAGATGTTCGATCGCCGCGACCTGCTCAAAGGAGCGGGGCTTGCCGCCATGGCGGCCACACTGAATGCCACCAGGGCGTCGGCACTCGACACCGTGACCCTGCCCTTCGCCAATGGCGAACGGCCGCTGGTGAAATACCCGCAGAAGCGGCCGATGATCGGCCTGACCAGCCGGCCGCCGCAGCTCGAGACGCCGTTCGCGATCTTCAACGACGGCCCGATCACGCCGAACAATGCGTTCTTCGTCCGCTATCACCTCTCGGACCTGCCCTACAATCTCGACCCCGACAAGTTCACGCTGGAGGTCAAGGGCAAGGTCGACAAGCCGCTGAAACTTTCACTGAAGGACATCAGGAAGATGAAGGCGACCGAGATCGTCGCCGTCAACCAGTGCTCCGGCAACAGCCGCGGCTTCTTCGAGCCGCGCGTCGCCGGCGGCCAGCTCGCCAACGGCGCCATGGGCAATGCGCGCTGGCGCGGCGTGCCGTTGAAGGCGGTGCTGGAGATGGCCGGCGTGCAGAGCGGCGCCAGGCAGGTCACCTTCAACGGCATGGACGGGCCGGTCAGCGACAAGACGCCTGACTTCGTCAAGGCACTCGACATCGCTCACGCCAGTGACGGCGAGGTGATGCTGGCCTATGGCATGAACGGCGAGGATTTGCCGTTCCTCAACGGCTTTCCGCTGCGCCTGATCGTGCCCGGCTATTACGGCACCTACTGGGTCAAGCACCTCAACGAGATCACCGTCATCGACAACGTCTATGACGGCTTCTGGATGAAGTCCGCCTATCGCATTCCCGATACGCCTGATAACGCGATCGAGCCCGGCACCGCACCGAAGGCGACGATCCCGATCAACCGTTTCACCATCCGCTCCTTCATCACCAGCATCCCCGATGGCGCCAAGCTGAAGGCGGGAGCTGTGACCCTGCGCGGCATCGCCTTCGACGGCGGCAAGGGCATCAAGGAGGTCCAGGTCTCCACCGACGGCGGCAAGACCTGGGTGAGCGCCAAGCTCGGCAAGGATCTCGGCAAATATTCGTTCCGCGAATGGAAGCTGCCGGTGAAGCTTGCGGCGGGAAGCGTTGAGCTCAAGGTGCGCGCCACCGGCAATGGCGGCGAGACGCAGCCGGACACGCCGCGCTGGAACCCGGCGGGATACTTGCGCAACGTCGTCGAAACCGTCCGCGTCACCGTGGCCTGAAAGGAGAATGACCATGCAGCGCACTGCTCTCCTCGCCGTCACGCTCGCCCTCGCCACCGGCCTGACGGCCGTGACCGCGGCGCCCGTCAACTACCAGCTTCCGGACGAGGTCGCCGTTTTCAAGGCGGGGCCCAATCTCGAAATCGTCCAGGCCAATTGCAGCGCCTGCCACTCGGCCGACTACGTCAAGACGCAGCCGCCGATGAAGGACAAGAAGGGCTTCTGGCAGGCCGAGGTGACCAAGATGATCAAGGTCTATGGCGCACCGATCGACGATGCGGATGTCGGCAAGATCGTCGATTACCTGGCCGCGACGTACTGACGGACAGCGCGCAGCACGCCGGCCATTTGACCGCGAAACGGGCAAAACCGGCAAAAACGCCGCGAAGTTGAGCGGAATTCGGCGAAAGGCCGATGTGGTTTGAGCTACCAAGCCGGCCACATTCCGCGTATCCTGTTAGGACCGAACCGGCCGGTTGGCGGGGACTGGCGGTTCGAGATCTCGGAGGAAGACCCGCGGAGAAGTCGTGATGGCTAAAGGTACGGTCAAGTGGTTCAACCCGACGAAGGGTTATGGATTTATCCAGCCTGCGTCGGGCGGCAAGGATGTGTTCGTGCATATCTCGGCAGTGCAGAAAGCCGGTCTGTCGTCCCTGAACGAAGGACAGACGGTGGAATACGAAGAGATCGCAAACCGGGGCAAGACCTCCGCAGAGAACCTCAAAGTATAAGCCCGCCAGCTTTTGCTGCCTCCCGGATCGATCCGGGAGCCGGGCCAAGAAAATTTTAGAAGACGGCCAGTGCATTCGACGACAGGCGTTGCGACTGCACACGGAGAGCTATTTTCCCGCGAGGACCGCTCGTTCAACGCCTCAGCAATGACAATCGCGACGGCACTTCGTCAGCCCACCGGTAACGGTGCGTCGCGCTTGATCTCCTCCATCACCGCATAGGTCCGCGTCTCGCGCACGCCCGGCATCGACAGCAGGGTCTCGCCGAGGAAGCGTCGATACGCCGCCATGTCCGCGAGCCGCGCCTTCACAAGATAGTCGAAGCCGCCGGCAACCATGTGACACTCCAGAACTTCAGGCGCCAGTTTCACCGCGCGCGCAAAACGTTCGAAATTGTCCGGCGTGGTCTTGTCGAGCAGCACCTCGACGAACACCAACAGACCGAGGCCGAGCCGGTGCGGGTTGAGCCGCGCGCCATAGCCTTCGACAAAGCCCTCCCGCTGCAAGCGCTTCAGCCGCTCGCCGATCGAGGTTGGCGACAACCCGATGCGCTCGGCGAGTTCGACATTGGCGATGCGCCCATCCTCCTGCAAAATCGAGAGGATCTTCCGGTCGATTCGATCGAGTTCCATGTTTAATCAGGCCAAGCTGCTTCTTGTCTTCATTTTCTAAGGCAAATTGGTTAGATTGTCTATCGAACTACGGTCACGCGGGCCTTATCCTGGATTTTAGCCACAGGACACGCCATGCCGAACATCCCGCCGCCCTTCACCGCCCCCTACGCGCCCGATGATGCCGAGATCGCCGCGCGCCTGTTGCCGGCATCGCATCTGTCCGCGCTACAGGAGGCCCGGATCGACCGCACCGCGACCCGGCTGATCGAGGCGATCCGCAAGCGCGACGACCGGCTTGCAGGTAGTCTTGGCGGGGTCGAGGACATGCTGCGGGAGTTCGCGCTCTCGACCAAGGAGGGGCTGGCGCTGATGGTGCTGGCGGAGGCCCTGCTGCGCGTGCCGGACGCGCGCACCGCCGACCAGTTCATCGAGGACAAGCTCGGCGAGGGCGACTTCATCCACCACGAGACCAAGTCCACGGCCTTCCTGGTCAACGCCTCGGCCTGGGCGCTCGGCCTGTCGGCGCGGGTGATCCAGCCCGGCGAGACGCCCGACGGCACCATCGGCCGTCTGGTGAAGCGGCTGGGCGCACCTGCGGTGCGCACCGCGACGCGTCAGGCGATGCGGCTGATGGGCAGTCATTTCGTGCTGGGCGAGACCATCGAGCAGGCGCTGGAGCGGGGCAAGCCGCGCTCCGGCCAGAAGCCGCGCTATTCCTTCGACATGCTCGGCGAAGGCGCGCGCACGGCCGCCGATGCCAGGCGTTATTTCGATGCCTATGCGAGTGCGATCGAGACGATCGGCAAGGCTGCGGGCAGCAATCCCCTGCCCGACCGGCCCGGCATCTCGGTCAAGCTCTCGGCGCTGCATCCGCGCTTCGAGGCGATCAGCCGCGACCGCGTGATGGCCGAGTTGGTGCCGCTGCTGCTCGACCTCGCGCGGCGCGCCAAAGCGCATAACCTCAACTTCACCGTCGATGCCGAAGAGGCAGACCGGCTCGAGCTGTCGCTCGAAATGATCGCCGCAACGCTCGCCGATCCCTCGCTGAGAGGTTGGGACGGATTTGGCCTCGCGATCCAGGCCTATCAGAAGCGCGCCAGCGCGGTGGTCGATTACGTCGACGCGCTCGCCCGCGCGCATGACCGCAGGCTGATGGTGCGGCTCGTCAAGGGGGCCTATTGGGACACCGAGATCAAGCGCGCGCAGGAACGCGGGCTCGACGGCTATCCCGTGTTCACGCGCAAGGCGATGACCGATCTGAACTACGTCGCCTGTGCGACGAAGCTTTTGAGTCTTCGGCCGCGCATCTTTCCGCAATTCGCCACCCACAACGCGCTGACCGTCGCCACCGTGCTGGAGCTTGCCGGGAAGAGCGGCGGATTCGAATTCCAGCGCCTCCACGGCATGGGCGAAGCGCTCTACGAGCAGCTCGCCAAGGATCATCCTGATATCGCTTACCGCACCTATGCGCCGGTCGGTAGCCACCGCGATTTGCTGGCGTATCTTGTGCGTCGCTTGCTGGAGAACGGCGCCAACTCGTCGTTCGTGGCGCAGGCCGCCGATTATCGCGTTCCGGTGCCGGCGCTGTTGCAGCGACCGGCGGACGCCATCGTCCGGCCGCAAGCGGCGGCGCATCCCAAAATCCCGTTGCCCGGTGATCTCTACGCGCCGGAGCGGCGCAATTCGCGCGGCGTCGAGTTCGGCGCACGCGTCGCGCTCGATCATTTGCTCGCTGACGTCAAAGCCGCAGCGACCGAGCTCGAGCCGATTGCGGATGCCACGCCGGATCAAGCCAATGCGGCAGTGACTGCCGCGCGTGTCGGCTTTGCGGCCTGGAGCCGGACACCTGCGGCCACGCGCGCGGCGGCGCTGGAGCAGGCCGCGCATCTCCTGGAGAGCCGCAGCGCCCGCTTCATCGCGCTGCTGCAAATCGAAGGCGGCAAGACGCTCGACGATTCGCTGTCGGAGCTGCGCGAGGCCGCCGATTTCTGCCGCTATTATGCCGCAGAGGGCCGCAAGCTGTTCGGCGTTGATGCGGCAATGCCAGGCCCGACCGGCGAAAGCAACGCGCTCGCGATGCGTGGCCGCGGCGTCTTCGTTGCGATCTCGCCGTGGAATTTTCCGCTGGCGATTTTCCTCGGCCAGGTCACGGCGGCGCTGATGGCTGGCAACAGCGTGGTGGCAAAGGCCGCCGAGCAGACGCCGCGCATCGCGCGCGAGGCCGTGGCCCTGCTGCACGAGGCCGGCATCCCGAACGATGCGCTGCATCTCGTTGTCGGCGACGGCCGTATCGGTGCCGCCCTGACCGCGCACGCTGATATCGCGGGCGTCGTCTTCACCGGCTCGACCGAGGTCGCCCGCAACATCAACCGGACGCTCGCCGCCAAGGATGGGCCGATCGTGCCGCTGATCGCGGAGACCGGCGGCATCAACGCCATGATCGCGGATGCCACCGCGCTGCCCGAGCAGGTCGCCGACGACGTCGTGACCTCCGCGTTCCGCTCCACCGGCCAGCGCTGCTCGGCGCTGCGGCTCTTGTTCGTGCAGGAGGACGTCGCCGACCGCATGATCGAGATGATCGCGGGCGCGGCACGCGAGTTGAAGATCGGCGATCCCCGTGACGTCGCGACCCATGTCGGCCCGGTGATCGACATGGAGGCCAAGCAACGCCTCGATGCGCATATCGCACGGATGAAGACCGAGGCGAAACTGCACTTTGCCGGGACGGCGCCGCAAGGCTGCTTCGTTGCGCCGCACATCTTCGAGCTCGGCGACGCCGGCCAGCTCACCGAGGAGGTGTTCGGCCCGATCCTGCACGTCGTGCGCTACCGTGCCGAAAACCTCGAACGCGTGCTGCAGGCGATCGAGCGCACCGGCTACGGCCTCACGCTCGGCGTCCATTCCCGCATCGACGACACCATCGAGGCCATCATCGACCGCGTGCAGGTCGGCAACATCTACGTCAACCGCAACATGATCGGCGCCGTGGTCGGCGTGCAGCCGTTCGGCGGCAACGGCCTGTCCGGAACCGGTCCCAAGGCCGGCGGCCCGCACTACCTCGCGCGCTTCGCGACCGAGCAGACCGTGACGATCAACACGGCCGCAGCCGGCGGCAACGCGGCGTTGCTTGCGGGGGAGGAGTGAGGCCCTGCGCCTGATGCCGTTGCATCCCGGCAAAACATCGGTCTAATGCTCTCACGATCTGGCCCGCGCCAATTCCAGCGCGCGGGAAACGACAAGAGCGAGGGAGCAACGCCGCGATGGAAAAAGGCATCTTTTCAGGCCTGAAGGTTCTGGACTGCGCGAGCTTCATCGCAGCGCCCGCGGCGGCGACCGTGCTGTCGGATTTCGGCGCCGACGTCATCAAGATCGAGCCGCCCGGCGCCGGGGATCCCTATCGCAATCTGCCGAATTTGCCCGGCTATCCGACCGGCGAGCACAATTTCGCCTGGCTGCTGGAGGCCCGCAACAAGAAGAGCATCGCGCTCGACCTCGCCAAGCCCGAGGCGCAGGCCGTGCTCTACAAGCTCGTGGAAGAGGCCGACGTCTTCATCACCAACATGCCGCCGCCGGTGCGCGCCAAGCTCGGCATCACCCATGATCACCTCGCCCATCTCAACGACCGGCTGATCTACGCCTCCTTCACCGGCTATGGCGAGAAGGGCGAAGAGGCCAACAAGCCCGGCTTCGACAGCAATGCCTATTGGGCGCGCTCGGGCCTGATGGACCTGGTCCGTGCCGACATCGACACCACCCCGGCCCGCTCGGTCGCCGGCATGGGCGACCACCCCTGCGCCATGGCGTTCTACGGCGCCATCGTCACCGCGCTCTATCAGCGCGAGAAGACCGGCAAGGGCTCGCACGTCGCCTCCAATCTGATGGCGAACGGGGTGTGGGCCGCGAGCGTGCTGGCGCAGGCAAAACTCTGCGGCGCCAAGTTCGGCGAGCGGCGTCCGCGTGAGCGCGCGCTGAACGCAGTCGCCAACCACTATCAATGCAGGGACGGCCGCTGGCTGATCCTGTCGCTGCTGAGCGAGGAGAAGCAGTTTCCGACGCTGGCGAAGTGCCTCGGGCGCGAAGACCTCATCAGCGATCCGCGCTTTGCCACCAAACCCGACCGTCACGCCCGCTCGGTGGAGCTGATCAAGATCTTCGACGAGACTTTCGCGACCAGGGATCTTGCCGATTGGCGCAAGATTCTCGACGGCAACGGCCTCGTGTTCGGCATCGTCGGCATTCTCGACGACATCCCCAACGACAAGCAGATGCTCGACAACGAGGTGCTGGTGCCGTTCGAGAACGACACCATGCTGACCATCTCCAGCCCGATCTGGATCGACGGCACCAAGAAGGTCCAGCCGCGCAAGCCGCCCGCTGTCGGCGAGCACAGTGACGAGATTTTGCGCGAGGCGGGATACGACGAGACTGCGATCAAGCAGCTGAGGGGTTCGGGAGCGGTAGGCTAGGAGCGCACTCACACTCCGCCGTCGTCCCCGGGGCGCGCAAGCGCAAGCCCGGGACCCATAACCACAGGGAGTGGTTGTGGGCGCGACTGGTCACTCCGAGTCTTCGCCAAACCACGGCCTGTGGCTATGGGTCCCGGATCTTCGCTTCGCTCGTCCGGGACGACAGCGGGCAGACAGCCCGTCTTCACGACCTCCGTCATTGCGAGCGCAGCGAAGCAATCCAGAGTATCTCCGCTGATGCATTGCTGGATTGCTTCGCTACGCTCGCAATGACGATACCGGGCGATCTCGCTATAAACTACCGGCAAAACCACGCCGCGAGGTCCCATGCCCAGTTACCGCCTGCACTACTTCCCCGAATCCGGCAACAGCTACAAGCTGGCACTGATGCTGACGCTTTGCGGCGAGAGGTTCGAGCCGGTCTGGACCGATTTCGGCGGCGGCGTCACGCGCACGGCAGAATGGCGCAAGGCCGTCAACGAGATGGGCGAAATCCCGGTGCTCGAAGTCGATGGGCTGAAGATGACGCAGACTGCGCCGCTCCTCTTGAAGCTCGCCGAGCAGTACGGCCGCTTCGGCGCCGACACGGAGGAAGAGAAGTTCGAGCTGCTGCGCTGGCTGTTCTGGGACAACCACAAGCTCACCGGCTACATGGCGACCTATCGCTTCATGCGGGCCTTCACCGAGAAGAACGATCCGCAAGTGCTGAAACACTTTCGCCGCCGGCTCGAGGACTTCCTCGGCATCCTGGACGGGCATCTTCAGCACAACGCCTTCGCGATCGGCACTAGGCCGACCGTCGCCGACATCTCGATGATGGCCTATCTGCATTATCCGAGCGACGAGCACGGCTTCGATTTCGCCACGAGCCATCCTGCCATCCACGCCTGGCGCGGCCGCATGGCCGCACTGCCCGGCTGGAAGCCGGCGTACGAGCTGCTGCCGGGCAAGCGGATGACGAATTACGCGACGTGAGGGTGCGAGCACTGAACCCTCAGCCCCGTCATGGCCGGGCTTGTCCCGGCCATGACGAAAGAGAGCGCAGCTACCGCAGCGACAGCCAGCCGAGCGTGAACAGGATGCCACCGACGATAACGGCCATCGCGATCGCCCAGATGCTGACGCGGGTGCTGCCGGTGACCTGCTTGACTTCCTCATTGCGCGCGATCTCGCGATTGCGCTCCTTGTTGGCATCGCCAGTATTCGTCATGAATCATCCAAATCGCTTTGCGGGCTCAACGCGTCTTGATGAAGCACATGCCGATGCGGCGCGAGGCCGGGGCAGCCTGACAGGTGAGACCGTTAGCACAGCTCCATGACGTAAAACTCTCATCTCGCGTTCCCGATCCCGCATCTTGCAGGGAACAATGCGCGCCCCAGCCGTCCTGATACTCGCTCCCGGCGAGCTCCCGGCTGCCGCGGGTCTGCGGCCGGCTGGCAAATCCGCGTGAGAAATCAGGGCGTCTGCCTGCGGCGAACGCGGTCAGGATGTCGCGGCGGCGGGGCTGGTCGCCGAGAAAGTGGGGCGAGGCCGGTACGATGCTCGCATTGGACGGCCTGTCCGCCAGCCAATCGACGCCCGGAAAGTGAAAGCCGCCGATGCCGCGAGTCTGGTGGCAGCCTGAACAGGTGACGTCGTTGAGCCGGCGCTGGAAGCCCGCGACCGAGCGGATGTTCTGCATGTCGCCGCGCGCGGCCGCCTGCTTCAACGCACCGACCACGTCGTTATCGGTGAAGACCGCTTTGCCCTCCCCCTCAGCCTGCATCATGCCGAATTCCGGCTGCAGCGCCGAAGCATCGAGGCCGGCCGGCGTCGGCACCACCGCACTCCTTGCCAGGAATTTCTCGGGGATCAGCACGGTGCCGCGATCGAACTCGCGAAGATGCTCGGGTGCGAACAGCCAATCCTTGAAGTCGCGCCGAAGCGCCTCGTCCGCCATGATCCGGTCGCGGTCGACCTGGTTCTCCAGCGTCGATTCCTCGAAGGCCTTCGTGGCGGAATTGTACTTGAACACCTTGAGCAGATAGTCGGAGCGGAAGTCATGCAGCGCCGACTTGGCCGCGACCGAGAGCTGGATGTTGGTCTCGATGCGATCGAGCATGGCGTCGTCTCGACTGCCGATCAGCTCCTGCCAGTTGCCGTCGTCGAGCCAGCGCCGCGCGAGTTCGGCGCAATTGATCGGTTTGCCGTTCGCGTCCATCTGGCGCGCATCGCGCGCCTTCATCACCAGATTGAGCGTCATCGGCAGCCGCGTCGCGGTTGTGCCGTCGAAGCGCGCCAGCCGATAGATCAGGCGGATCTCGCCGCAGGACTCCTCCGAGGCGTAGGCGCGGTCCATGCGGTTGACGATGCCGGCCAGCACGAAGCGCGTGTCGCGCGATTTCAGCACGGCCCGATCGAACAGCTGCACGTCAAAGCCCTCGCCGACGCCGATGGTCTCGCTCGGATAGGCCGCCCTCTGCCCTGTGATGTAGCGCTCGAACTCCGCATCGATCGCCGGCGGAATGTCCTTGAGCTGGGACAGCTCTGAAAACAGCCGGTCGGTCGTCAGCGGACCATTCGCTTTGCGCTCCGGCGCCAACAGGCGCTGGAGCGTGAGAGCGTCGCCGTCGTCGAGCTTGCGCAGCAGATCGGGATCGGTGATGGCGGTGCCGCGCGTCAGCGACGGGGTCTGCGCGGCCGACAGCGCGGCAGTACCGCCGAACAACACGGCGGCAACAAGGAAAATTCGCAACGCGCGGCTCATGCCTGAGGTAACACCGCGGCGGTCCGCCTATTCAAGCAAAAAGGCGCTTCACATGGTGGTGAAGCGCCTTTCGAAAGTCGTATCTGAGCCGCTCAGCGTCCGGTGATCAGGCCCTTGCTGGTGACGACCACCCAGCGGCCGTCCTGGCGCCGGATCGCATCGACGCGACCAAGGCCGGGGATGGGATCGCCGGGATAGACCTCGTAGAGCCCGTCGCGGCCCTCGATCAGCGCACCGCCATTGCCGGCGTTGCGCAGCCGCCAGCCTTCGACCGTCGGCAGGCGGCCGACCTCGGTCTTGGGTGCGGCAGCCACTGGGGCCGGCGCGGCGGCGGCGGTCGCAACCTGGGTCGGCGCGATCGAGCCGGTGGTCTCCTTGGGCACCGCTGCTGCGGCCTGCGCGGGGGCGGCGGGCGGCGTGGCGCGGAGCTTGTCGACGGTCTCGGACAGCTTTGCGATTTTGGCCATCGGCTCGGCCTGCGCCTTCTCGAGCTTGTCGAGGCGGTCGTTGGCCCGGTTGAACTGGGTGACGCCGGTTTTCGAGCTGTGGTCGACATTGGCCTTGAGCGCGACGAGGTCGGCATCGATCCGGGCGACCGAAGCATCGAGCGCGCTGGTGTCGGCGACCTGCACCGGCGCTTGGGCCGGGGCGGCGAAATGCATCATGCCGGCGGTTGCGAGCGCGCCGCTGACGGCGCCAACGCCGGCGGCGATCGCCACCACCGCGGCCATCGCCGACAGGCGGCGCTTGCTGCCGGTCTCACGCGGCTCTTCCGCCTTCACATGCGGAGCAAAATCCTCACGGTCCCAGTTCCGCTCCGACGGCGCCATGACGATCAGCTTGCCGGGCTTCGGCTCGGGCTTGGTTTCGGCTTTGGCTTCGAGCTTCGGCACGTCGATCCGGGATGCCTCAATCTTCGGCGGCTCGATCTTTACCGGATCCGGCTTGGGTGGCGCCTCATGGTCCGGCGCAATCGAGGGAGCCTCGATCCCAGCGGCCTCATTGGCCTGCGGCGCGGTCGCAGCAGCTTCGACGACGCCGGCGTCCTGGGCAGCCTGCTCGGGCATTGGTTCGCTCACGGCTCAAATACTCCAGTCTGGGTTGACCTTTTGGTAACTTTCATTGCTTGCGAAATCCTTACCTGCGGACACGCTTACCGAAATTTTAGGAAGTTATCCGGGGCCGAATTTGGCCGGGAAAGTGGAACCGGTGTGGCGGGCGTGAAACAAATTGTAATCGGGCGAAGATGAACGGCCGCGGAATAGGCGCTGGGCGTCCCTTGTCACTTCCGTCATCCCCGCGCAACGGCGGAGCCGTTGCGCGGGGATGACGGTGAGAGAACGGAGCGCGCTCCGTTCACATCACGACCGGCGCATCCGGCAGCTCGTTCGCATGCGATGCGCCGGGCGGAAAATGCCGCGCCAGTTCGCGCGACACCGCCGTGATGCCGTCGATTACGCCGCGCTCGAACTGGCCCGACCTGAACTCCGCCTCCATGGCGCGGCAGATGCTCTCCCAGCCTTCGGCACCGACCTTGGCGTGGATGCCACGGTCGGCGACGATCTCGACATCGCGGTCGGCGAGCAGGAGATAGATCAGGACGCCGTTGTTATGCGCGGTGTCCCAGATGCGCAGATGCGCAAACACGTCGAGCGCGCGCTCGCGGGCCGGCTGGTTGCGGAACAGCGGCGCGCCGTCGAGTGCGCCTTCGACCACGAAGCGGACCTGGCCGGAATGGGTGGTCTCGCCCTGCCTGATCGCCTGCTCGATGCGGGCGAGCACGGCCGGCGGAAAGATCTGCTTTGCCCGCCAATGATGCTGCACGAGATGTCTGGCGATGCGCTTGATGCTCATACCGCTACCAGCTCCCCGAGGCGCCGCCGCCGCCAAAACTGCCGCCACCGCCGCTGAAGCCGCCACTGTCACTGCTCGACGATCCGCTGCTCCAGCCGCCCGACGAGGAGCCGCTCGACCAGGAGCCGCCGCGCGAGCGGCCAGTGCCCGGCGTGATCACCGAAAACAGATCGGCGACGAATCCGATGATGAAGCCGAGACCACCCAGCGCGAGGGCAAGTGCGAAAGACCCGAGAATGAACCAGGTCAGCGCCGCAATGATGCCTCCAGTCACGAACGATCCGAGCAGCCGTCCGAGCGCGGCCCGGAAGGCGCCGCCGATGCCCACCGAGACGAACAGCGTGACGATGAAGAGCGGTGCGAGATCGTCGAGACTGCCGAAGTTTACGGTGGGCGAGGGAACCGGCAAGGGTTCGCCGTCGATCACCCGCATCATGCGCTCGACGCCGTCGGCAATGCCGCCGGCGAAATCGCCGCTCCTGAATTTCGGTGTGATGATCTCATCGATGATCCGGCGCGAGGTGACGTCGGTGAGCGCGCCTTCGAGGCCGTAGCCGACCTCGATGCGCAGATGCCGGTCGTTCTTGGCGACGACGAGGATCGCGCCGTCGTCGACCTTCTTGCGGCCGATCTTCCAGGCCTCCGCAACGCGGATCGAGAATTGCTCGATCGTCTCCGGCTGCGTGGTCGGCACGATCAGGACGGCGATCTGGCTGCCCTTGCGTGTTTCGAAGTCCCGCAGCTTTTGCGACAGCGCGGCGGTCTCGCTGCTGGACAGCGTCCCGGTCTGATCGACCACGCGGCCGGTGAGCTGGGGAACGGCGACGTCGGCTGAGGCGGGGAGCGCGAAGGCGAGGACGAGCGCCGCAACGAAAGCCGCGCGCCACCAACTCGCTGTCCTCGCCCGGCTCGACCGGGCGATCCAGTATTCCAGAGACGCCAGAAGCCCACGGAGAGGCCGCGGCGTACTGGATTCCCCGCTTCCGCGGGGAATGACGGCGGTGGGTGGAGCTTGGCGCATTCGCAAAACGGCGCGCGCTTACTTCGACGGTGCCGGCGCCGGGTTGAAGTCCACCTTCGGCGCGGTCGAGATTTCCTTCTCGTTTGCGACCGAGAAGTTCGGCTTCTCCTTGTAGCCGAACATCATGGCGGTGAGGTTGCTCGGGAACGAGCGGATGGTGACGTTGTAATCCTGCACCGCCTTGATGTAGCGGTTGCGCGCCACCGTGATGCGGTTCTCGGTGCCTTCGAGCTGTGACATCAGATCCTTGAACAGCGCGTCCGACTTGAGCTGCGGGTAGTTCTCGGTGACGACCAGCAGCCGCGACAGTGCGCTGGAGAGCTCGCCCTGCGCGGCCTGGAACTTCTGGAAGGCGGCCGGATCGTTCAGCACCTCGGGCGTCGCTTGGACGCTGCCGACCTTGGCGCGGGCATTGGTGACGCCGAGCAGCACGTCCTTCTCCTGCTGGGCAAAGCCCTTCACGGAGTTGACGAGATTGGGCACGAGGTCGGCGCGGCGCTGATACTGGTTCACGACTTCGGACCAGTTGGACTTGATCTGCTCGTCCTCGCTCTGGATCGCGTTGTAGCCGCAATTGGTGAGGCTCAGCGAGGCCAGCGCCGCCAGCACGGTCAGGATCTTGCGCATTAAATTTCTCCCGGTGGAATCCCGTAACTCAATATCAGATAGCGATAACGCGGTACCAGCTTTTCGGGTTCATTCCGGGGCGCGAAGCGAGCTATGGTGCGCCCTTGCGCACCTGAAAATCTCGAGATTCCGGGTCTGGTCCTTCGGACCATCCCGGAATGACTGCGCTGCGCACCCCAGCCGACTGACGCAAGCCTCTTGCCTATCCCTGACCGACATAGTCAACTCGACGAAACAATAAGACAGAACACCGGGGGAACGCGATGACCTCGTTCGAGACCATCCTCGTGGAGAGGCCGGATCCAGCGATCACCCGGATCGTGATGAACCGGCCGGAGGCGCGCAACGCGCAGAACCTGCAAATGACCTACGACCTCAACGCCGCCTTCGACGCGGCGGTGCAGGACGACTCGGTCAAGGTGATCATCCTCGCCGGCAACGGTCCGCATTTCTCCTCCGGCCATGATCTGCGTCCCGGCGGCAAGAATACCGCCGGTGTCGATTTTCCACCGATCGGAAATTGGGGCGGTTTTGCTGAACCAAATGCCCATGGCCGCTTCGCGCGCGAGCAGGAAATCTATCTCCAGATCACCCGGCGCTGGCGCAACCTCGCCAAGCCGACCATTGCCGAGGTGCACGGCAAGTGCATCGCCGGCGGACTGATGCTGGCCTGGGCCTGCGACCTCATCATGGCCAGCGACGACGCACAGTTCTGCGATCCCGTGGTGACCATGGGCGTCTGCGGCGTCGAATGGTTCGTGCACCCCTGGGAGCTCGGCGCGCGCAAGGCCAAGGAGTTCCTGTTCACCGCCGACAACTGGAGCGCCGAGGTGGCGCGGCAGCTCGGCATGGTCAATCAGGTCGTGCCACGCGCGGAGCTTTCTGCGCGCACGCTGGAGCTGGCGCGCAGGATCGCGGCAAAGCCGGCCTTCGCGCTGAAGATGACCAAGGAAGCGGTGAACCGCTCCGTCGACGTGATGGGCCAGCCCGCCGCGATCGACCAGGCCTTCGCGCTGCATCAGCTCTGCCACGCCCACAATCTTCAGGAATTCGGCATGATCGTCGATCCCTCCGGTCTGCATCCCTCCGTGCGCAAGCCGCCGGCGGCCGCGGAGTAATTGCGATGGATCTTAACCTCAGCGACGAGCAAAGATTGCTGCGCGAGAGCGCGGAGCGCTTCGTGGCCGGAAGCTACGATGCCGATCACCGCCGCAAGATGGCGAACGATCCACTCGGCTTCAGCCCGGCGGTGTGGAAGCAGTTCGCCGAGCTCGGCTGGCTGGCGCTGCCGATTGCGGAAGAGTTCGGCGGGCTAGGCGGCGGTGCCGTCGAGATCGGCATCCTGATGGAAGCGTTCGGCCGCGGGCTGGTGTCGGAGCCCTATGTCGCGACCGTGGTGATGGGTGCTGCACTGATCGACCGTTGCGGCACCAATGAGCAGAAGCAGGAGAGCCTGCCGAAGATCGCGGATGGATCCTTGAAGCTTGCGTTTGCGCATTCCGAGCGCGCGGCGAGGTTCGATCTCGCCAAGGTCGCGACATCAGCCAACAAGACGGCGAACGGCTGGCGCCTTGCCGGCAGCAAGATCGCCGTGCTCGACGGCCATGCCGCCGACGAGATCATCGTCTCCGCGCACATTCATGATCATCAGAGGCCTTCGGGACGGATCGGCCTGTTCCTCGTGCCGGCGACGACGCCTGGCCTCGTCGTCAGCGACTATCCGCGCCTCGGCGGCGGACGCGCCTGCAACATCGAGCTGTCCGACGTGCATCTGCCGGAGGACGCCCTGCTCGGTGACGGCCACGACGCGCTGCCGACCATCGAATGGGCCATTGACCGCGCCATGGCCGCGCTCGGCGCAGAAGCCGTCGGCATCATGCAGACGCTGCTGGACACCACGCTCGAATACACCAAGATCCGAAAGCAGTTCGGACGGCCGCTGTCGGCCAACCAGGTGATCCGCCATCGCCTCGCCGACATGGCGATGCAGGTTGACGAGGCGCGCTCGATGGCGCTGCGGGCTGCGCTGAAGGCGGATAGCCCGCCGGTCGAGCGGGCCCGTGCGGCGTCTGCCGCGAAAGCCAAGATCGGCAAATGCGCACGGTTCGTCGGCGAGCAGTCGATCCAGCTTCATGGCGGCATGGGCGTCACCGAGGAGCTCGAGGTCGGCGCCTATTTCAAGCGGCTGGTCGCCTTCGACACGCTGTTTGGCGGCAGCGCGCACCACTATGCCCGTCACGCCGAACTTGGCCGCAAGGCCTGATATCGGGAGAGCCTCATGGACCTGTCGTTCAATGCCGAGGAGCGCGCCTTCCAGGACGAGGTGCGCGGCTTCATCGCCAAGAATCTCACTGAGGAGATGAAGCGCGCGACCGCGCTGACGCCATCGGTATTCTCCGACCCTGATATCGGCATGGCCTGGCAGCGCGCGCTACACAGGCAGGGCTGGGGCGCGCCGGGCTGGCCGGTCGAGCATGGCGGGCCGCGCTGGACGCCGGCGCAGCGCTGGATCTTCGAGACCGAATCCGCACGGGCCGGCGTACCGAACGTCAATGTGATGGGGGTAAAGATGGTCGGGCCCGTCATCATCGGGTTCGGCTCGCCCGAGCAGAAAAACTTCTACCTGCCGCGGATTCTCTCCGGCGAGGATTATTGGTGCCAGGGCTATTCCGAGCCGGGCTCCGGCTCCGATCTGTCCTCGCTGAAGACGCGCGCGGTGCGCGACGGCGACGACTACGTCATCAACGGCACAAAAATCTGGACCACGCATGCGCATCACGCCAACCGCATGTTCGCGCTGGTGCGCACCAGCGACGGGCCGCGGCAGCAGGACGGCATCAGCTTCATCCTGATCGACATGAAGACGCCGGGGATCACGATACGCCCGATCCTGACGATCGGGGGCGACCACGAGGTCAACCAGGTGTTCTTCGACGACGTCCGCGTGCCCGTGGCCAACCGGGTCGGCGAGGAAGGCAAGGGCTGGACCTACGGCAAATATCTGCTCGAGTTCGAGCGCGGCTCGGGCATCGCCTCGGCCAAGCTGCGCGAGGGGCTGAAAGCGATTTCGGATCTCGCCGAATCGGACCTGACCGGCCGCGCCATCGACAGCCCCGATATCGCGGCGCGCATCTCGGAGGTGGAGGTCGATATCGACGCGCTTGAAATGACCGAGCTGCGCGTGCTCTCGGCATTGCAGACCGGGCAGAATCCCGGCGCGGTGTCGTCGATCCTGAAGCTGCGCAACAGCGAAATCCGCCAGGCCGTGACGCGGCTCGGAGTCGACGTGATCGGCCACGACGCCCTCGCCGTCGAGCCCATGCGACCGCTCTACCAGCTCAATCACGAGCCGGCGACGCCGGAGGAGATGCTGACAATGGTGCCGGAATATCTCAACGGCCGCGCCTACACCATCTTCGGTGGCACCTCGGAGATCCAGCGCGATATTATTGCGAAGATGATGCTGGGGATTTAGCGCCGTAGCCCGAGCATTTGGCGCGAGCGAGCGCTACACACTCCGCTGTCGTCCCGGACAAGCGTAAGCGCAGATCCGGGACCCATAGCCACAGGGAGATGTGATTGCGGGGACTCGGAGTTACCAGTTCGCGCCACAACCACTCCCTGTGGTTATGGGTCCCGGATCGGCGCGCGCTAATGGCGCGCTTGTCCGGGACGACAGCGGAGTTTGGAGCGAACGACTACCCCGCCGCCTTCGCGTCCCGGATCGCCTGCCAGACCTTCTGCGGCGTCAGCGGCGTGTTGAGCTGGGTGATGCCGAGCTCGGCGAGCGCGTCCATCACGCCGTTGGTGACGCAAGGCGGGCCGCCGATGGCGCCGGATTCGCCGCAGCCCTTGGCGCCGAGCGGATTGGTGCGGCAGGGCGCGGAATCATCCAGCGTCACCACGATCGGCGGCACGTCGTCGGCGCGCGGGATGCAGTAATCCTGGTAGCTGGCGGTGAGGAGCTGGCCGTCGGCGTCATATGAGACGCCTTCGTAGAGCGCCTGGCCGATGCCTTGCGCAACACCGCCATGGATCTGGCCGGTGACCAGCATCGGGTTCACGGCGACACCGACGTCGTCGACGGTGGTGTAGCGCACGACCTTGGAGACGCCGGTCTCGGGGTCGATCTCGACCTCGCAGATATGCGTGCCGTTTGGCCAGCTCGGACCGTCGACTTCGCCTTCCGAATCGACGCTGAGCTTGGCCCCGCTCTCCTTCTCCGCAATGTCGAACAGGCTGATGCGGCGATCGGTGCCGACCACGGTGAGCATGCCGCCCTGATATTCGATGTCCTCGACCGAGGTCTCCAGCACGTTCGCCGCCTTCTCGCGCGCCTTCTGGATCAGATCGTTGGAGGAGACCGCGACCGCCGTGCCGCCGACGAACAGCGAACGCGAACCGACGCTGCCGAAGCCCATCGCCAAATCGGTGTCGCCCTGGACCACGTCGATCTTGTCCATGGCAATGCCGAGTGTGTCGGAGATCATCTGGGTGTAGGTGGTCTGCAGCCCCTGCCCCATCGCCATGGTGCCGGAATGCAGCACGACGCGCCCTTGAGAGGTCGCGTGCAGGCTGACCTTCTCGGTGTGGGCGCGGCCGCCGGTCCATTCGATGTAGGAGGTGAGCCCGCGTCCGTAGAGCAGGCCCTTCTTCTTCGCCGCCTTCTTGCGCGCGGCAAAGCCGTCCCAGTCGGCGAGCTTCACGGCGCGGTCGAGCATGTGCGCGAAGGCGCCGGAATCGTACACCTGTCCGGCGGCATTCGTGTAGGGCAGCTGCGCCGGCTTGATGTAATTGGCTTTGCGGATCGCGCGCGGATCGATGCCGATTTTTCGCGCAGCAGCGTCGAACAGGCGTTCGACGATGAACACGGCCTCGGGCCGGCCTGCGCCGCGATAGGCGCCGACCGGCGCGGTGTGGGTCATCACCGACTGCACCTCGAAATGCACCAGCGGCAGGTCGTAGACGCCGGTCTGCACGAACGGGCCGAGCACCAGCGGGATGATGTTCGCCGCGCCCGAGGAATAGGCGCCGGTGCAGCCGATCGACCTGACGCGATAGGCCAGCACCTTGCCCTTCTCGTCGAGCGCGAAGGACGCCGTCGAGGTGAGATCGCGGCCGTGGGTGCCACCGACGAACTCGTCGGTGCGATCGCCGCGCCAGC
This sequence comes from Bradyrhizobium sp. CCBAU 65884, assembly GCF_028128835.1. Taxonomy (NCBI): domain Bacteria; kingdom Pseudomonadati; phylum Pseudomonadota; class Alphaproteobacteria; order Hyphomicrobiales; family Nitrobacteraceae; genus Bradyrhizobium; species Bradyrhizobium sp. CCBAU 65884. The sequence continues at coordinate 69,161 of NZ_LBJU01000109.1, forward strand.
GGATCTTCTTGCTCAGCTTGGTTGCGGCGTAAGCGACGATGCCGTCCTCGGGATAGAGGTTGGTCTTCTGGCCAAAGCCGCCGCCGATGTCGCCGACCAGCACGCGCACGCTGTCCTTGGGACGCTTCAGCACGGCCTCGGCGAGCACGTCGCGGGTCGAGGCCGGGGTCTGCGACTGCACGTGCAGCAGCAGGCGGCCGGTCTTGTTGTCGATCTCGGCAATGGTCGAGCGCGGCTCCATCGCGGACGGCACGAGGCGCTGGCTGACGAGGTCGAGCTCGACGGTGTGCGCCGCCTTGGCAAACGCCTCGTCCACCTTGGCGGCATCGCCGTAAGACATCGCGCCGACGATGTTGTCGGGCGCCTCCGGCCACACCACGGGCGCGCCTGATTTCACGGCCTCGACGGGGTCGACCACCGCCGGCTGCACGTCGTACTCGACGACGATTGCCTCGGCCGCGCTCTGCGCCTCGACGCGGGACGACGCCACGACGGCCGCCACGGCCTCGCCGGCGTAGCGGACGACCTCATGGGCGAGCAATCGGCGCGGCGGCACCGTCATCGGCTTGCCGTCGGGGCGCTTGAAGATGCTCAGCGTCGGGATGCTGCCGACATCGTCCTTGACGAGGTCGGCGCCGGTGTAGATCGCGGTCACGCCCGGCATCGCGGCGGCTGCACTGGTGTCGATCGAGACGATCTTGGCGTGGGCATGCGGCGAGCGCAGCACGTAGAGCCACAGGGCGCCGTCGCCCGGCTTGTCGTCGATGAACTGCCCCTTCCCGGTCAGCAGCCGCTGGTCTTCCAAACGCTTGACGGGCTGCCCCGCTCCGAAACGCAAATTGCCGGGAAGAATGTTCATTCCGTGGGGTCCTCGAGGTCTTTTCGAAACTGCGGGCAGCCTTTTAGCGGATCGATCAAGGGCATACCAGCCGCGGTTTTGGGCGGGATATCCGCGGATTCGGCATGCTGTCCCGCGACACGCGAATCCGTGGGGTGGGCAAAGGCGCACTTGCGCCGTGCCCACGATCTCTTGGACGTCGAGAAAAGTCGTGGGCACGCTTCCGCCTTCGCTCTTCGAGCTACGGCGGACAAGTCGCTTTGCCCAACCTACGGAAGCTACGCCAGCTCCCGCAGCGCCGCCTCCACCACCTTGCGCGCCTCGGCCGTCAGCGCCGCCTGCGGCGGGACGGGGTCGCCGACGTCGTAGCCCTGGATCGAAAGCCCGGCCTTGATGCAGGCGGCGAGATTGAAGCGGGCGAAGGCCTCGTTGATGCGCCACAGCCGGCGCTGCAGCGCCATGGCCTCGTCCCAGCGGCCAGCCTCGCAGAGGTCGTAGAGCGCGACACTCTGGCGCGGGATGATGCAGGCCGGTCCCGCCATCCAGCCAAGCCCGCCGATCAGCATCACCGCGGCCGGGATGTGGGCGGAGGCCGAGAACACCCGCAAGGCATCGCCGCAACGGTTCATGATCGAGAGCAGCCGACCGGTGTTGGTCGATGCGTCCTTGATGTAGCCGATGCGCGGATGCTCGGCGAGGCGCGCGATCACGTCGAGGGTGAGGTCCGAGCGCTGGAATTGCGGATTGGTGTAGATGACGACGGGAATGTCGACGGCATCCGCGATGGCGCGGAAGTAGGCCTCGACCTGGGCGTCGGTGAGCGGAAAATACGCCTCCAGGATCGCCAGGATGCCGTCGGCCCCACACTTCTGGTAGGTCCTCGCCTGCGCCACCGCATCCGCCGTCGAGGTCGAGGCGACGCCCGCGATCACGGGCACCCGGCCCCTCGCGGCCTCGATCGTGGTCTGCACGACCGCCGTGCGTTGCGCGGCACTGAGATAGGCGAACTCACCGGTCGAGCCCAGCGGCGTCAGTCCGTGCACGCCGGCGCCGATCAGATCGTCGCAGAGCTTTGCGAGGACGCCGGTGCGCACCGTGCCGTCGGCATCGACGGGGGAGACGAGGTAGGGAAAGACGCCGTGGAATTCGGACATGTCGGGGGCTCCGGAAGCTGGCACCCGACGGGTCTTAGCAATGCCCGCCCCCGCGATCAAACCTTGAGCAAGCGTACTCGCGTGCCCCAGGGATCGATCGCCTCCACGCCGCCGGCAAGCGCCGTGACCTTCACACCACCTTTGCGCAGGCGCGCTTCCTGCGCGGCGAGCAGCTCCGGCTTCGCCATGACCAGCGAGAACCAGGCGAGACCCGTCATCTGATCGTCGCGCTGGCCGGCGCCCTGGCTCTGCCAGACGTTCATGCCGAGGTGATGATGATAGCGCCCCGACGACAGGAACGCCGCGCCATTGCGGCTGCGGGTCGGATCGAGGCCGATCGCGCCATGATAGAAGCCTCCGGCCTGCGCGAGATCGCCGACCCGCAGATGCATGTGGCCGATGCGCATTCCGTCCGGTGCCCTGGCGTAATCAGGCACGCGCGTATTGGTCAGCGACAGCAGGTCGGGAATGTTGAGCTCGTCGGACGCCATCTTCACGCTGCCCTCGCTCCATTGCCATTGCGAGGGATCGCGGTCGGCATAGACCTCGATGCCGTTGCCTTCGGGGTCATCGAGATAAACGGATTCGCTGACGAGATGATCGGCAAAGCCCGACAGCTTCACGCGGTGCGAGGCCGCGTGCACAAGCCAGCGCGCCAGGTCCTTGCGGGTCGGCATCAGGAAGGCGGTGTGGTAGAGGCCGGCGGCATTGCGCGGCTCGATTGCCGCATCGGGCCGCGCCTCCAGCACCAGCAGCGTGACCCCGGCCGTACCGAGCTTCGCCGCAGTCGCCGAGCGCTCCATCACCGTGAGGCCGATGACATCGCGGTAGTAGTCCGCGACCTTGTCGAGATTCTTCACCCGCAGCGTCACCATGCCGACCCGCATCGGCGTGCGGCTGGCAAAGGTCGGGCCGCCGCCCTGCGGGGTGCCCTCGGCGCGCGCCGCGGCCGCGGCCGCCATGGCCAGCGAGGTCGCGCCGGCGAGTTGCAGCAGGGTGCGGCGGGTGAGGTCGATGGTCATGGTCAGTCAGGGCTCGCTGAAAGGGCTTAAGGCCGTGCGGCGCAATCTCGGGCCGATTGCTACACGTTCCCGTGAGCGGCTCCCAATCACATGTTCGTCGGCCGTAACAGGCGGTGTCCTGACCACCCGGCCAGTTTCGCGTTTCCCCCCGACATCCCAGATTGGGGACAGCTTCAGGAGCCAGCCATGACCGACCCAACTCCCCTGTCCTCACTATCGTCCGCCCTCGCGGACGTAGTGGCGCGCACCGCGCCCTCTGTCGTCTCCGTGCACTCGCATCGCTCCCGCGCCACCGGCTTTGCGTGGAAGCCAGGCCTGATCGTCACCGCCGACGAGGCGCTGGCCGATGAGGGCGAGGTCGAGATCGGCTTGCCCGACGGCAGCCGGGCGGCCGCCACGATCGTGGGCCGCGACCACACCACCGATATCGCGCTGCTACGCACTGAGGCCGCTGTTGCCCCGGTCAAGCTCGCCGCCACGGTCCCGCCCCTCGGCGCGTTGTCGATCCTGGTCGCCACCAACCGCGAGACGCCGAGTGCCGCGCTGGGGCTGGTGTCGGCATCCGGCAGCGGCTGGCGCTCCTTGCGCGGCGGCGAGATCGATGCGCGGATCGAGCTCGATGTCCGCCTGCGCGCCAGCCAGCAGGGCGGCCTCGCACTCGATGCTTCGGGTGAAGCCTTCGGCATGGCCGTGCTCGGGCCGCGGCGCGTGCTGGTGATCCCGACGGCGACGATCGAGCGGGTCGCGGCGCAACTCGAGACGCGCGGCCGCATCGCGCGCGGATATCTCGGCCTCGGACTCCAGCCGGTCCGGCTCGACGACGGCATCGGCGCGATGGTGATGAATGTCGACAAGACCGGACCTTCGGCCGCCGCCGGCATCCGCCAGGGCGACGTGATCGTGGCAGTCAACGACCAGAAACTGTCCGGCGTGCGCGCCCTGTCGCGAACGCTGGGGCCGGCGAGCGTCGGCGCGGTGGTCGATGTCGCGGCGCGCCGCGGCGGCGAGCCGGTCAGCTTCAAGGTCACGGTCGGCGAGAGGCCGGAGGCGTGAGCGAGGACAACGCACCGGAAATCGTGCTTGCGCTGGAGATCGACGATCCCGCCCTCGCCGATCGCCTGGCGGCTTTGCTCGGCAATATCGCCGGACTTCGCCTTGCCGCGCCGGGCGAGGCCGCCACGGCGACGATCGTCGCCCGCGATCCACGCATCATGCCCGCCGACATCGCGCTGACGCAGCGCGAGCTCGACGTGCTGGCGCTGATGGCCGAGGGCGCGTCCAACAAGATGATCGCGCGACGGCTCGGCATCTCCGTGCACACCGTCAAATTCCATGTCGGCTCGCTGCTCGCCAAGCTGGACGCCACCGGCCGCACCGACGCGGTGGCGCATGCGGCACGCCGCGGCGTGATCGAGCTATAGCGCGATCGGGAAGCTGAGCTCGACCGTCAGGCCCGGCGCATTGTCATGCAGCGCCACTCCCGCGCCGTGGAGGCGCGCGACCGCGGCGACGAGGCTGAGGCCAAGACCATTGCCCGGTGTGTAGCGGCTCTGCTCGAGCCGGTAGAAGCGCTTGAAGACGTGATCGCGCTCTTCCGTGGGAATGCCCGGACCATCGTCGGCGATCGCGATCACCGCGCCGCCCTCGGCGCTGCGGCAAGTCACGGTCACCTGCCCGCCTTTGCAGCCGTGCTTGATCGCGTTGTCGACGAGATTGGCGATGGCATCGAACAGCAGGTCGCGATCGCCCGTGATCGCCACCTCGCGGTCTCCGGCAAGGCTGAGGCGGGTTGCGACCTCCTCGGCGGCGGCGTCGTAGAGCTCGACGACCTCGCCGGCGATTTCAGTCAGGTTCAGCGCGCGGAAGGCGCCGGTGCGGGCACGGGTCTCGATCTCGGAGATCCGGGTGATGGAGGCGAACATGCCGAGCACGGCGTCGAGATCGGCGATGGTGTCGCCGATCAGCGCGGCATCCGCCTCGCTGTTGCGCTCGTGGTGATAGGCCTTTTCCAGCCGGCCGCGCATCCGCGTCAGCGGCGTGCGCAGATCGTGGGCGACGTTGTCGCTGACCTGCTTGACCTCGCCCATCAGCGTCTCGATGCGGTCGAGCATCTGGTTGAGGTTTTCGGCGACGCGGTCCCATTCGTCATGGCTGCCGCGCAAGGGGATGCGCTGGTCGAGGCCGGAAAGCATGATGGCGCGGCTGGTGGCGTTGATCTCCTCGATCCGCCCCACCGTGCGCCGCGTCACCAGCACGGCGGCGAGCCCGGCGAGCACCAGCAGCAGCACGGCAACCGCGGCCATCGCAAGCTCGATCATCGCGGTGAACCCGCCGTGATCGCCGGCGTCGCCGACCCGGCTCTCCACATAGGCCAGCGTGCCGAAATAGACATAGGCCATGATCGCCGCGACGATCAGCCCGAAGGCCGCGATCGCGATCAGCGCCAGGCGGAAGGTCGAGGAGCGGAGCGTCTTAACCAGGAGCACGGAGGCAATATCCGATGCCGCGTATGGTATGAATCAGCGGATAGGCCTGGGCATCGTCGACCTTGCGGCGGACGCGACCGACATAGACATCGATGATGTTGGTGGAGGGATCGAAATGCAAGTCCCAGACGTGCTGGAGCAGCATCGCGCGGGAGACGACGCGGCCCTCGTTGCGGACGAGATATTCGAGCAGCTGGAATTCGCGCGGCAGCAGCGGGATCTTGCGGCCGCGGCGGCTGGCGTTGCGTGCGATCAGGTCGATGGCGAGGTCGCCGACCCGCAGCAGCGTCTCCTTGGCGATGGTCTCGCTGCGGCGGCCGAGCGCCTCCAGCCGCGCCAGCAATTCGGTGAAGGAGAACGGCTTGACGAGATAATCGTCGCCGCCGGCGCGCAGGCCGCGGACGCGATCATCGACCTCGCCGAGCGCGGAGATGATCAGGAACGGCGCGGCGACGCCGTCGTCGCGCAATTGCCGCATCACGCTGATGCCGTCGATATCGGGCAACATGCGGTCGATCGTGATCACGGCATAGTCGCGCGCGGCGCCGTGGCTCAGGGCTTCACGGCCGTTGGCTGCGAGATCGACGTCGTAGCCGGAGGTCGTCAATTCCTCGACGAGCTGGCCTGCGGTTTCCGGATCGTCCTCGACGACCAGGATGCGACGGTGACCTCCGGTCATGCAAAACTCCGCGCGAACGATCGCCACCAGACTATCCCGTTCCGGGGCTGGACGGAACCGCCCGGTGGCGACCGCGACAATGGTGCGGTACGGCGATGCGACTACCAATAGTCTCCGCACACATTGACCCATTGCCATCCGTAGGGCGTCCAGCTCCTGCGCCAGCAGCCGTCATTGTAGCCGGCGTAAATGAAGGGCGCGCCGAAGACGGCGAAACGACGGAAATGATGATGGTGGAAGCCGCGGTGACCGTGCCAGCCGGCACCGGCGAAACGCGGCCCGATCCCCGCATGCGCGAAGCGTGCGCCGCCAAAGGCGGGACCGCCGACATGGGCGAAGCGCGCGCCGCCCATCCCGCCGACATGCATGCCGCTAAAGCCGCCGGCGCGCATCCCGCCGCCACCGAAATGACCACCACCACCGAAATGGCCACCACCGCCGAAGCCGCCATGTCCGCCACCGCCGCCTCTGGCGAGCACCGGTGAAGCTGCCGCCATCACCGCGGCGAGCGTCACCGCGGTGAGGCCTTTGAGAAGCCTGCTGTTCATCGAAGCATCCTCCTTGCAGTGCGGCGGTCTCAACGCCGCACGAGGACGATCAGATGAGAGGAAGCGAGCGGCGCCTGCAACTTACAAACGCGCCAGATTCTGACGCGGGTGTTAGGGAGAGGGAGCCCAACTCTCTCCCCGTCATTGCGAGGAGCCCTTGCGACGAAGCAATGACGACGTGGAGAAAGCTTTCCATACGTCGAGCAGCTCACCTCTCCCCGCAAAGGGCGGGGAGAGGTTAAGATCTCACGCCCGCTTGCCGTTGTTCTTCTCCGCCGCGCGGCGCAGGGCTTCGGCGAGCGCACCGCCGCCGGACGATTCCTGCTTGCGCGGTGCGGACGACGTCATGCGGGAAGGGTTGCGCGAGCTGTTGTCGCGCTGCATGCCGGGGGCGTCCTTCTTGGCGCCGACCTCGTCGTCGAGGCGCAAGGTCAGCGAGATGCGCTTTCGCGCGACCTCGAAGTCCAGCACCTTGACCTTGACGATGTCGCCGGGCTTCACCACCTCGCGCGGATCCTTGATGTAGGTCTTGGACATCGCGGAGATGTGCACGAGGCCGTCCTGGTGCACGCCGATGTCGACGAAGGCGCCGAACGCGGCGACGTTGGTCACGGTGCCCTCGAGGATCATGCCCTTCTGGAGATGCTTGATCTCCTCGACGCCTTCCTTGAACACGGCGGCCTTGAACGCCGGACGCGGATCGCGGCCGGGCTTTTCCAATTCCTTCAAGATGTCGGTGACGGTCGGCAGACCGAAGGTCTCGTCGACGAAATCCTTCGGCTTCAAGGTGCGCACGATCTCGCTGCTGCCGATCAGCGCCTTGATGTCGCTCTTGGTGGCGCTGAGGATCCGGCGCACCACCGGATAAGCTTCCGGATGCACGCCGGACGCGTCGAGCGGGTCCTCGCCGCCGAGGATGCGCAGGAAGCCGGCGCACTGCTCGAACGCCTTCGGCCCGAGCCGCGGCACGTCCTTCAGCGCCTTGCGCGACTTGAACGGGCCGTTGGCGTCACGGTGGGCCACGATGCTCTGCGCCAGACCGGAGCCGACGCCCGACACGCGGGCAAGCAGCGGTGCGGACGCGGTGTTGACGTCGACACCGACGGCGTTCACGCAGTCCTCGACCACGGCGTCGAGCGATTTTGCGAGCTTGGCCTGGCCGAGATCGTGCTGATACTGGCCGACGCCGATCGCCTTGGGCTCGATCTTGACGAGCTCGGCGAGCGGATCCTGCAGACGCCGCGCGATCGAGACCGCGCCGCGCAGGGTGACGTCGAGACCGGGCAATTCCTCCGAGGCGAAAGCCGAGGCCGAATAGACCGACGCGCCGGCTTCCGACACCACGATCTTGGTCATCTTCAGCTCGGCCAGGCCCTTGACGAGATCGCCTGCGAGCTTGTCGGTCTCGCGCGAGGCGGTGCCGTTGCCGATCGCGATCAGCTCGACACGATGCTTCAGTGCGAGCTTGCCGAGGATCGCGAGCGACTCGTTCCACTGCCGCTGCGGCTCGTGCGGATAGATCACGGCGGTATCGACCACCTTGCCGGTCGCATCGGTGACGGCGACCTTGACGCCGGTGCGGTAGCCGGGATCGAGCCCCATGGTGACGCGGGTGCCGGCCGGCGCGGCCAGCAGGAGATCGCGCAAATTGGAGGCGAACACGCGCACGGCCTCGGTCTCGGCGGCGTTCCACAGCCGCATGCGCAGGTCGATATTGAGATGGACCTGAATCTTGGTGCGCCAGGCCCAGCGCACGGTGTCGATCAGCCAGCGGTCGCCGGCGCGCTTGAGGTCGGCGATGCCGAACCGCTTCATGATCTTCAGTTCATAGGCGCTGGGCACGCCCGGCGGCGGCGCCTCGGCCTCGGCCTGGATCTGCAGGTCGAGGATCTCCTCCTTCTCGCCGCGGAACATCGCGAGGATGCGGTGCGAGGGCAGCTTGGTCAGCGGCTCGGAGAACTCGAAATAGTCGGCGAACTTCTCGCCCTCGGTCTTCTTGCCGTCGCGCACCTTGGAGGCCATGCGCGCATTGGTCCACATTTCCTCGCGAAGCGCGCCGATCAGATCGGCGTCCTCGTCGAAGCGTTCGACCAGGATGGCGCGGGCACCATCCAGCGCGGCGGCGGCATCCGCAACGCCCTTCTCGGCGTTGATGAAGCCTTCGGCCACGACCTTCGGATCGTTGGTCGGCTCCGCCATCAGCTGGTTGGCGAGCGGCTCGAGGCCGGCCTCCTTGGCGATCTCCGCCTTGGTGCGGCGCTTCGGCTTGAACGGCAGATAGATGTCTTCGAGACGGGCCTTGCTGTCGGCGGCGAGAATGGAGGCCTCGAGCGCGGCATCGAGCTTGCCCTGCTCGCGGACTGATTCGAGGATGGCCTTGCGGCGGTCCTCGAGCTCGCGCAGGTAACCCAGGCGCTCCTCCAGGGTGCGCAATTGCGCGTCGTCGAGCGCACCGGTCGCTTCCTTGCGGTAGCGGGCGATGAAGGGAACCGTGGCGCCGCCATCGAGCAGCGTCACCGTCGCCTCGACCTGCTCCGCCCGAACCCCAAGCTCCTGCGCAATTTTCTGGTTGATATTTGCCACGCGAGAATTCCTCTATCCAAGCACGCAACGCGGGGGCGAACCACCGGCCACGGGACGCCGCTTATGGACCAACCGGGGTTGATTCATCAAGGTACCGCGGAGGACCGTCGACAGGGGATTTTTTTGTCGAACAGATGCGATCTCGCCACATTCGTGGGGGCGTGCCGATGTGAGCGGCAGACACGTGCCGTAGGGTGGGCAAAGGCGCGAAGCGCCGTGCCCACCAAACTCAATTTGCGGCACGAGATGCGTGGGCACGCTTGCGCTTTGCCCACCCTACGATGTCGGAGGTTGTGACTCGCAGACATGGCTTCTCCTCCTCGCGGCGCTTCCGCCCGAGTTTTGCTCTCTTCTTCGCGCCCTCAATAGAAAGGGCGCAGGGAAGGCCGAGTGCCGGCTGGCACCCGCAAGACCCCCGTGCGAAGACATTGCACACGCAATGCACGAGGGAGACACAGGGCAGCCGATCATCCGGCCTTCCCTGCGCGATGGTCTGACGGCGTATGGCGCGCTCTCCCCGGAGACGAGTTCCTGCTTGCCTCCGTCACCTCGCGGATTGACGATGCGCTTCGCCCGGTCGGGCGGCGCACCTCGCAAGGCTTGGCTGTAGCAACGACAGCCAGGACCACGCGATTTGGCCGTACGCATCAGCGCCGCTCGTCCGCACGCCGCCGGGACCTCACGGGGTTCATCCCGCCCTGCTCCCGCCTCTCGTGCACGACGCTGCCGCGTCCACCGCTCCCCGATCCGCGGCTCGTGACGACGTACGACCGCCCCTCTCGCCGGATCAGGATGGGCGACACATACGCCGAAACCGAATTTCGGTAAAGTGGAATATTTTTGCGCTTATGGATTGACAGAGGGCGACACAGTAACGATGGATGCAGCGCAGGCGTAATCCGGGATTGGCGCGGCAGGCTACGGTCGAACGTCCGCCAGCCCGGTTGCAACCATCGCACCACTGCCGGATTGAGACCCGCCTTGCGACCTCTCCGCCCTATGCAACCCTGCCCCTCGTGCCGGCTCAGTTGATTCAGGCGGTCCCTTGCTAAAGGAAGGTGGCGCCGCATCAAAGGGATTTGGATTTCATGACTTTGCCGATGAGCTGGACTGAATGGGCGCAGCACGATGGCGTCGCGCTGGCGGGGCGTGTCCGCAAGGGCGAGCTGACGGCGAAGGAATTGGCGCGCCAGGCTGCCGCCGGTGTCGCCAAGGTCAATCCGGCGCTGTCGGGCGTGGTCGAGCTGTTCGAGGACGTGATCGCCGATCCCACCAAGGACGGCGCCAATCTCGCAGGTCCGTTCGCCGGCCTGCCGTTCCTGATGAAGGACCTCGGGCCGACCATGAAGGGCCGGCTGCAGGAAATGGGCTCGCTGTTGATGCGCGGCAATCGCGCCGCGGCCGATACCTTCCTCACCGGCAAATTCCGCCAGGCCGGCCTCAACCTGATCGGGCGCACCACGACGCCGGAATTCGGCGTGTGCTCTTCGGCCGATAATCCCGCCGTCTACGTCACCCGCAATCCCTGGAATACCGACTACACCACCTGCGGCTCGTCGGCCGGCAGCGCCGCGATGGTCGCGGCCGGCGTGGTGCCGATCGCGCATGCGACCGACGGCGGCGGCTCGATCCGCATTCCCGCCGGCGTCAACGGCAATATCGGGCTGAAAGTCTCGCGCGGCGTGTTCTCGCTCGCCCCCCACATGTCCGATCTCACCGGCCTCGTCTCGATCCAGGGCTGCCAGTCGCGCTCGGTGCGCGACACCGCCGCCTTCGTCGATCATGCCCGCGGGCCGGCACCCGGCGAGTTCATGCCGTTCTGGACCACGGCGCAGCCCTATTCCGAGATGATCAAGCGCGATCCCTCGAAGCTGCGCATCGCGCTGTCGCACACATGGGGCAACTACACCGCGACGCCCGAGCTCGCAGCCGAGCTGGAGAAGGCCGGACGCTTCCTCGAAGGCCTCGGCCATCACGTCGACTATGCGCTGCCGGAGATCGACCTTCCCGCTGCATTCGAGGCGCAGACCACGTGCTACATTTCGAATTTCGCGGTGGTGATCTCCAACATGCTCGCCGCCCGCGGGCTGGAAAGACCGCCGGAAGATCTGATCGAGCCGATGAACATCCGGATCTGGGAAGCCGGCCGCCACACCACCTTTGCCGAGCGCGCGAAAATGCAGGGCGTTTTCAACACGACATCGCGCGGCTTCGGCGCCTTCTTCGAGCAGTGGGACGTGATCCTGACGCCAATCACCGCGCTGCCGACACCGAAGGTCGGCACCAGGGAATATCTCACCATCTCCGACAATCCCGATGTGCGCGACTGGTTCGACAATCTCTGGCGCTTCTTCGCCTTCACGCCGCTCGCCAATCTCTGCGGCATGCCCGCGATCTCGATGCCGATGGCGGCCCAGGACCACGGCCTGCCGCTCGGCATCCAGGCCATCGCGAAGCAGGCCAATGACGGCCTGCTCTTGCAACTCGCCGCCCAGATCGAACGCGCCCTCGACGGCAAGTGGAACGGCGGCAAGAAGCCGAAGGTGCATGTGGGCTGAGGCAGGCCTATTTGTTTCGTAGGCCCTCGCGCTCGCGGCCATCCTTCGAGACGCCCGCCGATGGCGGGCCCTCAGGATGAGGTCTTGTTTCGCGACGGGATCCTAGAGCGTTCCGATCTCAATTCTTCACCGCGGGGATCTCCTCCGTCACCGGCTGTTGCTGGCCCTGCCGGAACATCGCCAGTGCCTTGTCGAGGGCTTCGCGCAGCGCAAGCGCTGCGGCCACGCTGCAGCGCAGATGCGCGGTCTGGATCACGTCGACCCTGACGGCCGCGCCGACCGGCATCAGGAGGTTCGCGGCGAGCTCGATCTGGATCGCGCCGTTGTGATGGCCGAAGCAGGACGCACCGTCGAAATAGATGATCGGCGCCCGCTCGGAGCTGGAGCTCGAAATGGTGACGGGCCCCTGATTGTTGGCGGGCGTTTCGGGGTCGGCCATGGGCGCTCCTTGCGGCTAGTCGGCGAACGAAGCGCCCACCATCGGTGCTTCGGCCTGCTCTGTCGAGGCCAATTCGGGGTTTTGCGCGGCGCCCGACACTGGTCTAGAACCTTCCCATGAGCACCATACCAACCACGCTCCCGTTCGAGGAACTCGCCGACGCCGTCCAGGGCCGCCGCTCCGATTACGGCCATATCAGCGGGCTCCAGCTCGACCGCTTTGCGCCGGCTGAGGCCTGGTCGAGCCTGCCCTATCGTCCCGTCTTCGTCGGCGACACCGAGACCGGCGTGCTGCATGGCGGCGTCGTCACCGCGATGCTGGACGAGAGCTGCGGCATGGCGGTGCAACTTGCGCTCGACGGCACGCGCGCGATCGCAACCCTCGACCTGCGCATCGACTACCAGAAGCCGGCGACACCCGGCCTCGACATCAAGGCGCATTCGGTCTGCTACCGCACCACGCGCTCGATCGCCTTCGTGCGCTCCACCGCCTATCAGGAGTCCGAGGACGATCCGGTAGCGACTGCGACCGCCTGCTTCATGATCGGCGCCAACCGCACCAACATGCTCGCCGACCGCAGGATGGATGCGCGCAGCATCCCGGTGCTGGAGGCGCCGGAAGATCCGGATGGCCCCTTCGCGCGCAGCCCGTTCGCGCGCGCTCTCGGCATCCGCGTCAATGACGACGGCACACTGACGATGCCGTTCTCGCCAAAAATCATCGGCAACCCGATCCTGCCCGCGATCCATGGCGGCATGACCGGAGCCTTCCTCGAGACCACGGCTGTCATCGGCGTCGCGCGCGAGCTCGGCGCCGCCGCGCCACCCAAGCCGATCGGGCTCACCGTCAACTATCTGCGCTCCGGCCGTGCGCTCGACACGTTTGCCAACGTCTCGATCGTGAAGCAGGGTCGGCGTATCGTCGCCTTCGAGGCGCGCGCCTGGCAGGATGACGCGGCCAAGCCGATCGCCACCGCCTTCGGCCATTTCATGCTGCGCCCGACGCCCGGAAGTGACGAGGAATAAGCGCATTTTGACTTGACGGCCGCAGCTCCGGCCACAACGATAGCGCGTCCCCGCGAGAGGTATTGAATTGCGGCATCCGCTCGACATCGTCGCCATGTTCGCCGCACTCTGGCTGCTGGCCGCGATGATGCTCGACGCGTTGACGCCGAAGGAGCTGACCGCGATCATGATCGGCGTTGCGATCGGCCCCGCGATCGTCATCACCGCGGTGTTCTACTATTTGCGCTGCGCGCGAACGGACTTTGCGGTGATGTTCGCAGCGCTCTGGCTGATCTCGGACATCGCCATCGCCTTCGTCTCGCCGACGCAGCTGCCGCATTTCCTGATCGCGCTCGGCTTCCTGCCGGCCCTGCTGATCGGCAGCGTGCTGCACTGGCAGCGCTTCCAGCGCCGCCAGGAGCAGCTGCCCGCGCCTTCGGTGAAGCGGAGCTAACGCGGCAACAAATTCGTCTTCGCAAGATCAAGCACCTCGTCACCGCGGCCGTTCATCACCGCGCGCAGGACCCAGAGGCTGAACCCCTTGACCTGCTCGGTGGTGATGGTCGGCGGCATCGACAGCTCCTGCTTGGCGGTGACGACGTCGAGCAGGGCCGGGCCGTCATGGGCGAGCATCTCCTTGACCGCACCGGGGAGCTCGCCGGGGTCCTCGACGCGTTTGGCAAAGATGCCCATTGCGCGCGCCATCGCCGCGAAATCGGGATTCTCCAGGTCGACATTGGTGTCGACGAAACCTGCCGCCTTCATCTCCAGCGCGACGAAGCCGAGCACGCCGTTGTTGAAGATCACGACCTTCACCGGCAGCTTCTCTTGCGTCAGCGTGATCAGATCGCCCATCATCATGGTGAAGCCGCCGTCGCCGGAGAGCGAGATGACCTGGCGGCCCGGCTGGGCGGCCTGCGCGCCGATCGCCTGCGGCATCGCGTTGGCCATCGAGCCGTGCACGAAGGAGCCGACCAGCCGGCGGCGGCCGTTCATCTCGAGATAGCGCGCGGCCCACACCGTGGGCGTGCCGACATCGACGGTGAAGACCGCATCGTCGGAGGCATGGTCGCTGATGATCTTTGCGAGATATTGCGGGTGGATCGGCTTGCTGCCCGGCGTGCCCTTGGCGAGCGAGTCCAAACCCTCGCGCGCCTTCTTGTAGTGCGCGACGGCGTCGTCGAGATGCTTGCGCTGCGTCTTCGCTTTCAGCAGCGGCAGCAGCGCTTCGATGGTCAACTTGACGTCGCCGACGAGGCCGAGATCGATCTTGCAGCGCCGTCCCAGATTTTCCGGGCGGATGTCGATCTGCGCGACCTTCGCATCGGTCGGAAAGAATTGCTTGTAGGGAAAATCGGTGCCGAGCATCACCAGCGCGTCGCAGGCGTGCATGGCGGCATAGCCCGAGGAGAAGCCGATGAAGCCGGTCATGCCGACGTCATAGGGGTTGTCGTATTCGACGTGCTCCTTGCCACCGAGCGCATGCACGATCGGGCTCTTCAGCGCTTCGGCCAGCTGCATCAAGGGCGCATGCGCGCCGGCGCAGCCGCGACCGCAGAACAGGGTGACGCGCTCGGTGCCGTTGAGGAGATCGGCGAGCGCCTTCAGCTCATTCGCCTGCGGCACCACATGGGGCGCCGACAGCGCGAGTCCGCGCGTGGTCGACAGCGCGCGCTTGGGCGGGCTGCGGAACGCGACGTCGCCGGGCATGGCGACGACGGCGACACCGCGCAGGCCCACCGCCGCACGGATGGCATTCTCCAGCACGTAAGGAAGCTGGCTCGGGTCGGACACCAGCTCGCAATAATGGCTGCATTCGCGGAACAGGTTCTGCGGATGGGTCTCCTGGAAATAGCCACCGCCGATCTCGGCGGTCGGGATCTGCGCCGCGATCGCCAGCACGGGAACGCGGCTGCGATGTGCGTCGAACAGGCCGTTGATCAGATGCAGATTGCCGGGGCCGCAGGAGCCCGCGCACACCGCAAGGCTTCCGGTCATCTCGGCTTCGCCGGCGGCGGCGAACGCGGCGACCTCCTCGTGGCGGACATGGATCCATTCGATGGTGCCGCGGCGGCGCAGCGCCTCGGTCAGGGCGTTCAGGCTGTCGCCGACGATGCCGTAGATGCGCTTGACGCCGGCCTGCTCGAGCGTTGCCACGAACAGATCGGCCACGTTGTTGATCGCCATGTCGGTCTCCTGATTCAGCCAGTCACATCACACGATGCGCAAGTATCAGCATCGCGACTCCATGTGGTGGCACAATAGGCTATGTCAGGATCACGGCTAGTTATTGTCCGTTCAATCTTTCTGAATTGCCCGATCGTAAGCCGCGATCGTCGCCTTCGCGCGCGCGGCGACGTCGGCGACGCTCATGCCGGGCTTGTAGAGGCTGGAGCCGAGCCCGAAGGCGGTGACGCCGCCCTTGATGTACTCGGCAAAATTCTGATCGGAGACGCCGCCGACGGCCGCGATCATGACGCCTGATGGCAGCACGGCGCGGATCGCGGCAATGCCGGAGGCACCTAGCACGCTGGCCGGAAAGAATTTCAGGCCCGATGCGCCGGAGCGCGCGGCAAGCAGCGCCTCGGTCGGCGAAAACACGCCGGGTAGCGTGACCATGGCGTATTGATGCGCACGCACGAGCACCTGCGTGTCCACATTCGGCGAGACCATCAGCCTGCCGCCGACGTCATTGAGACGATCGACATCCGCGGTCGCCAGCACCGTGCCGGCGCCGATCAGCACGCCCGGAGGTGCCTGCTTCACCGCCGTTGCAATGGAGCGGAACGGATCGGGCGAGTTCAGGGGGATCTCGATCGCGGTCATGCCGGCTTCGATCAGCACGGCGACGATCGCCTCGGTCTCCTCGGGCTTGACGCCACGCAGGATCGCAACCAGCGGCCGCTTCATCGGCGGAAAGGGAACGCTCATCTCAAAGATCCTCTGATTTCGTCCAGATCGCGGCAGCTGCCATCGAAAGGCCACGGCGGACGGCTTCATCCGCATCGACCGTATCAGCGTTGACCGACAGCGCCTCGAACGCCAGCCGGTACAGCATCGCAAGCCGCCCCGAGGCGATCAGCTTGACGCCCGCTTGCGGCACGAGGCCCGAAAGCCCCGCCGCCAGCTCGACGCCGATCAACGTCCCCGACAGCGTCTCGCGCGCCGCGGCCGGCGTGCCGCCGAACAG
Organism: Bradyrhizobium sp. CCBAU 65884; assembly: GCF_028128835.1. Taxonomy (NCBI): domain Bacteria; kingdom Pseudomonadati; phylum Pseudomonadota; class Alphaproteobacteria; order Hyphomicrobiales; family Nitrobacteraceae; genus Bradyrhizobium; species Bradyrhizobium sp. CCBAU 65884. The sequence continues at coordinate 85,662 of NZ_LBJU01000109.1, forward strand.
AAGCTGGCGCGACCGCGCGCCGAACAAGAGATTGGCGGCGAAGGCCGGCGCCTCATAGGCGGCCTTCACCGCCGCCTTGAAGCTCGCGACATCCTCGGCCTCGTCGGCGCCGGCGACCGCGAGCGACAGGATGGTCTCGCGCGAGACGACGCTGAAGAGCTCGCCGGTCATGAAGGTGGAGAAGCGTTCGACCACGCCGTCCCTCACGCGCACCCATTTCGAATGCGTGCCGGGCATGCAGACCAGCGCCTCGCCCGCGGCATCGAGGCCGAGCGCGCCGAGCAGCTGCGTTTCCTCGCCGCGCATGACGTCCGGCGCGGCTGCATCGCGCTGCGCGATGCCCGGCAGGATGCGGATGTCGCGCGCTTCGCCGGGGACGCGCACGGCCTGTTTCAGGACGGCCGAGAGCGGCGCCGGCGTGTCGACATAGCCGGCTTCGACCCAGCCAGTCTTGGCACCGGCCATGCCGCAGACCAGAACCGGCAGATGATCCGGCGCTTCGATCGCCGCAAGATGCGATCGCAGCACGGCGGGAAAGCCTGCCTTCGCCGCCGCCAGCATGCCCTCGCCGCTGCGGCGCTCGGTCAGCACCTGGCCGGCACGATCGACCAGCCACAACCGGAAACTGCTGGTGCCCCAGTCCACCGCGACATAAGCGGGTTCGGTCATTCGAAACTGTCCTCGTCTCACGGCCGGGACGCCGTCTCGCGACAATGAGACGACGTCTTGCGGGTCTACCGCCGGGATACCGGCTATTGTGCGGGCAAACCAGCCCTTTCTCCGCAATTCGAGGCTCAGCCGTGCTGGCACAGCGCTTGCTGAACCGCTGGCACAGCGCTTGCTGAACCGCTGGCACAGCGCTTGCTGAAGCTTCGTTGCTCAACTCCGTCAACGCGCGACAAGACGCGTCAACATCAGATGAGGAAACCCATGGAGATCGGCTATTTCACGATGCCTTCGCATCCGCCGGAGTGCGGCCTGAAGGAAGGGAACGATTGGGACCTGCAGGTCATGCGCTGGCTCGACGAGCTCGGCTATCAGGAGGCCTGGGTCGGCGAGCACCACACCGCGCCCTGGGAACCCAATCCCACGCCGGACCTCCTGATCGCGCAGGCCCTGATGCAGACCAAGAAGCTTCGGATCGGGCCGGGCGGATTCCTGCTGCCCTATCACCATCCGGCCGAGCTCGCCAACCGGGTCGCGATGCTCGACCATCTCTCCGAGGGCCGGCTCAATTTCGGCGTCGCGGCCTCCGGCCTGCCGAGCGACTGGGCGATGTTCAACGTCGACGGCATGAGCGGGCAGAACCGCGACATGACGCGCGAGGCGCTGGAGATCATCCTGAAGCTGTGGACCGAGCCCGCGCCCTTCACCCACAAGGGCAAGTTCTGGACGGTGACCAAGCCGGACACGATGTTCGACTTCCTCAAGCCGCACATCAAGCCGCTGCAGGCGCCGCACCCGCCGATCGGCGTCGCCGGGCTGTCGAAGAACTCGGACACGCTGAAGCTCGCCGGCGAGCGCGGCTTCATCCCGATGAGCCTCAACCTCAACCCGGCCTATGTCTCGAGCCACTGGGACTCCGTCGAGATCGGCGCCGCCAAGACCGGGCGCAAGCCGAACCGGCAGGATTGGCGTCTGGTGCGCGAGGTGTTCGTCGCCGACACCGACGAGGAAGCCTGGAAGCTCTCGACCGGCGACATGATGGGCCGGATGATGGGCGAGTATTTCCTGCCGCTGCTCGGCCATTTCGGCTTCAAGGATTATCTCAAGCACGCCCCTGATGTGCCCGACAGCGACGTCACCGTCGAATATTGCGCCAAGCGGAACTGGATCGTCGGCTCGCCCGCGACCGTCGCCGAGAAGATCGAGAAGATCTACGACGAGGTCGGCGGCTTCGGCGTGCTGCTGGTGTTCGGCTTCGACTACAAGCACAAGGCGGAAGCCTGGCATCACTCGCTCTCGCTGCTGAAGAACGAGGTGATGCCGCGCCTTGCGCATCTCGGCTCCGCGAAGAAGGCGGCTTGACGCTCAGCGGGTGCGGCGCGATCGTGTCGCACCCGTTTCCATTTCGGAGGCCTCGGCGTGAGCGTGGACGCAAAGGATTTCAAGCAGGCGATGCGCCAATGTGCCGGCGCCGTCGCGCTGGTCACGGTCGGCGCCGAGCACGGCAAGCGCACGGGATTGACGGTGACCTCGGCCTGCTCGCTGTCGGACTCCCCGCCGTCGCTGATCGTCTGCGTCAACCGCAACGCCAGCGCACATGGGCGCATCCGCGAGGAAGGCGCCTTCGCGATCAACTTCCTGCACGAGGATCACGCCCTGCTCGCGCTCACCTTCAGCGGCCAGAAGGGCGTCAACGGCGACGACCGTTTTGCGTTCGGACAGTGGACGCGCGGCGCGACCGGCGCCCCGGTGCTGACGGATGCGGTCGCCGCATTCGATTGCGTGCTGGCGCAGGAGTTCGAGACGACGACGCATTCGATCTTCGTCGGCGAAGTGCGCGGCGTGTCGCATTTGGCGTCCGCAGCGCCGCTGGTGTACCTGCGCAGCAGTTTCCACACCCCGCACGAGATGCGCGAAACGGTGACGGTCGGCGACCTCGATTCACGGCATCTGAGCTGGACGGATTTTTCGTAAGAGGCGCCACGCAAGCGATCCACGACTACAGAGATCGTAGGGTGGGCAAAGCGACTTGTCCGCCGTAGCTCGAAGAGCGAAGGCGGAAGCGTGCCCACGTCTTAGGTCCTAAACGAGAAGACGTGGGCACGGCGCAAGTGCGCCTTTGCCCACCTTACGACGTCTGTGATCTGGGACAGAGACCGCTACTGCGCCGTTTCGATCTTCAGCAGCTTGATCTTCCGATAGAGCGTCGCGCGGCTGAGCTTCAGTGCCCGTGCTGCTTCGGTGACGCGTCCGCCGTGCTTGCGGAGCGCCTCGACGATCGTGGCGCGCTCGGCCGCTTCGAGGTCCGGCTCCGCTTTCCCGAACGGCGGCAGGTCGAGATCCGCATCGGTGATGACGCCGTTCTCCGCCGTGCAGCCGGCGAGCCGCAACACGTGGCGGAGCTGGCGCATGTTGCCGGGATAGGAATAGGCCGAGAGCCGCGACCACGCTTCATCCGAGAGGCGACAGTTCGGCGCCTCCTCGCGCGCGATCTGGCGGATGACGTCGTCCCGGTCGGCACGCTCGCGCAAGGCCGGCAGCCGCACCTCCAGGCCGCGCAGGCGAAAATAGAGGTCGGCGCGGAAGCCGCCTTCTTCGGCCATGCGGCCGAGATCGCGGTGGGTGGCGCTGATCAGGCGGATGTCGACGGCGACAGGCTTGAGTGCGCCGAGCGGCCAAACCTCTCGGTTTTCCAGCACGCGTAGCAAACGCGTCTGCAGCGCGATCGGCATGTCGCCGATCTCGTCGAGGAACAGCGTGCCGCCGTCGGCCTGCACGATCAGCCCTTTCGAGCCGTCGCGCCGTGCGCCGGTGAAGGCGCCGGCCTCGTAGCCGAACAGCTCGGCGTCGATCAGGCTCTCCGGCATCGCCGCGCAATTCAGCGCGACATAATTGCTGCGCGCCCGGCTGCTCGCGGCGTGAATGGCGCGCGCGAACACGTCCTTGCCGACGCCGGTTTCGCCGTGCAGCAGCACGGGCAGATTGTGATCGCCGATGCTTCGGAGCCGCTTCACGCTTCTGATCAGCCCGGGATCGCGGCCGGCGAGCCGGTGCAGCGCGTCGAAGCGATCGACAGGCGCATCGCGGCGCGGCGCGAGCGGACGCGCCGATGATCTCGTCTGCAGGGGCGGCGCAACATGCCCCTGCCCTAACGCACTGCCATCGGCGCGACGCAACTCGACTGTCTCGTCCGCGCCGCGGGCGGCATGACGATCGAACTTGACGTAGCGCGACAGGTCGATGCCGGATGCGATCAAGCCGTCGGTGAGGCCCAGCAATGCGCGCGCCGAACGGCAGGCGCCGACGATGCGGCGATCGTCGTCATAGGCCAGCAGACCGCTGCCGCCGTCGCCCGGCACGGTCGCGATCCAGGCGTTGCGGAAATGACCGCGGAAGATCGCGCCCTCCATGCGCCGCGTCGCCTCCATCGTCACCGCGAGCGCGAGCTGATGCGCAGCGCGCTCGAGATCCTCTCGGCAAGAGGTGATGTTCACGGCACCGGCGAGGCGACCGGCGTGGTCGAACAGCGGCGCCACGGCGCAGGAGAACATGTGCCACTGCGCGCGAAAATGCTCGTCACGATGCACCAGGATCGGCCTTTGCTCCGCAAGTGCGGTGCCGAGCCCGTTGGTACCTTCGAAAGCCTCGGAAAAATTCGAGCCGGTATAGACCTTCCAGCGCATGAATATTTCAGTATCGGCCGGGCCGGGCAGCCGGCTCCACAGCATCGTGGCGCTGGGGTCGGCGAGATTGACGCAATAGCCGGCCTCGCGCAGCACCCGCGCGAGGTCTTCGAGCTCCGGCGTCGCCAGCTGGATCAGCTGCTCCATCGGTTCGGCGACATGCCGGACCTCGGCCTCGGTCAGCGTCTGCGGCGGTCCCTGGCGGGCGGGGTCGAGCTTGTGGCTGATCAGGCAGCGCCGCCAGGAATCGGCAATGCGCGAAGAGGCATCGACGTCGGCCAATTGATTGGCGACGGACAAGACACGGGCGACATGGTTCGAGGCCGACAGGCTGGCCATCGCGGACGTCTCCACCCTGTATTATTGTGCAAAGTCTGGCACCACAGGCGGGGATGTCAATCCGGAACCGGAACGCAGCTATTGCTGCACCGCCCTCACCACGTATCGATGCACGGCCGCTTCTTCCCGGCCCTGGCCGGCGGCTTCGGCACCGAACGGAGTCCGGCCATGATCCAGCGCCGCGTATCGGCGGGGTCGATGACGTTGTCGATCTCGAACACCGAGGCGATCGAGACCGCCTTGCCGTTGGCATAGAGCTCGGCGACCTTGTTGCGGTAATAGGTCTCGCGCTCCTCGGGGTCGGCGATGGCTTCCATCTCCTTGCGGAAGCCGAGGCGGACGTACCCCTCCAGCCCCATGCCGCCGAACTCGCCGGTCGGCCAGGCCGCGGTGAAGAACGAGGCGTGGAAGCCGCCGCCGATCATCGACTGTGCGCCGAGGCCATACCCCTTGCGCAGCACGATGCCGAACAGCGGCACGGTGAGGCTCGCGCCCGTGACGAACATGCGGGAGACGTGGCGCACGATCGCGGTCTTCTCCGCTTCCGGGCCGACCATGAAGCCGGGCGTGTCGCAGAGCGAGACGACGGGCAAGTCGAAGGCGTCGCAGAGCTGGAGGAAGCGCGCGGCCTTGTCGCCGGCATCGGCATCGATGGCGCCGCCGAGATGGCGCGGATTGTTGGCGATCAGGCCGAACGGCCTTCCTTCGATGCGGATCAGCGCGGTGATCATGCCGACGCCGTAGTCGCGGCGCAGCTCCAGAACGGAATCCTTGTCGGCGACGAGATCGATGACGCTGCGGATATCGTAGACGCGCAGGCGATTCTCGGGGATGGCCCGGCGCAGCAGGCGCTGGTCGGCGGCCTCCCACCCCGTCACCGCGCCCTGGAAATAGGACAGGTATTTTTGCGCGACGGATGTCGCCTCCTCCTCGTCCTCGACGAGGATGTCGATGACGCCGTTCGGCGACTGGAACGAGACAGGGCCGACCTCGGCGGGGTGATAGACGCCGAGGCCGCCGCCCTCGATCATCGCAGGGCCGCCCATGCCGATCGAGGCGTTCTTGGTGGCGATGATGACGTCGCAGCAGCCGAGCATCGCGGCGTTGCCGGCGAAGCAATAGCCGGAGACGACACCAATCACGGGCACGAGGCCGGAGAGCCTTGCGAACTGCACGAAGGACGGACCGTCGAGACCGGTCATGCCGAGCCGATCAGTGTCGCCGGGCCGGCCGCCGCCACCTTCGGCATAGAACACCAGCGGCACGCGCCAGTCTTCCGCAAGGGTCAGCATGCGGTCGATCTTCTTGTGGTTCATGTGGCCCTGCGTGCCCGCGAGCACCGTGTAGTCATAGGCCACGACGATGCAGCGCGCACCCTCGGGTCCGAACTTCTTGCCATTCACCGTAGCGACGCCCATGACGAGGCCGTCGGCCGGCGTGTTCTTGATGAGGTCGTCGAGCTTGCGGCGGCGGCGCTGCGCCGCGATGGCAAGGCTGCCGTATTCCATGAACGAGCCTTCGTCGACGAGCTGGGCGACGTTCTCGCGCGCGGTGCGCTGATTGGTGTTGCGGCGGCGCTCGACCGAGGCGGGGCGATTCGCATCCAGCGTGTTGGCCTGGCGCGCGATCAGCTCGGCGAGGTCGGGGCGGATGTGGTCGAGATCGATATCGGCTTCGGCCGTCGTGCTGTCGGCCGCGACGTCGAGCGGCTCCAGATAGAGGATCGCCTCGCCATGCAGCAGCGTGGCACCGTCGCCGGCGGCGAGTTTTGTCACCCGGCCGCCCTGCTCGGCCATCACGAGATGCTCCATCTTCATGGACTCGATCACGGCGAGCTGCTGGCCGGGGCGCACGATCTCGCCCTCCTTCACCTGAATGGTGACGATGGTTCCTTGCAAGGGCGCTGCGACCATCACCGTGCCTTCAGGCACGATCTGCGCGACGTGCGTCTCCGCGCCGTAAACGCCACTTCCTTCGGTCGGCGCAAAGTAGAGCGGCTTGGCCGCACCGTCGGCGGCATCGACGAGCTTTGCGATATTGCGATCGATGAAGTCGGTCGCGATTCGGTTGGTCCTGAAATCAGGATGCGCCAGCACCGCCTGCAGGAAGGCGATATTGGTGACCACGCCGTCGATCCGGAACTCGCGCAAGGCGCGCGAGGCTTTTGCAACGACATCATGCCAGGTTTCGCCCGGCGTATGCACGATGACTTTCGCGAGGAGCGAGTCGAAGGCCGCGCTGGTCTTGTAGCCGGCGTAACCAAAACTGTCGACGCGCACGCCCGGCCCTGACGGCGGCTCGAAAACAGCGAGCACGCCGCCGGTCGGATGCGTCGCGCCTGATGCGTCCAGCGTCTCCATGTTGACGCGGAGCTGCATGGCATGGCCGCGCGGCTTCGGGATCGATCCCTGCGCAAGGCCAAGCGAGGACAGCGTTGCGCCTGATGCGACCGCGAGCTGGGCGCGGACGAGGTCGAGCCCGAGCACTTCCTCGGTCACGGTGTGCTCGACCTGGAGCCGCGGATTGGCCTCGATGAAAGCAAAGCTGTCCTCGGCGGTGCCGTCGACCAGGAACTCGAACGTGCCGAGATTGTCGTAAATCGCCGCCGTCGCAAGCTGCTTCGCCGCCTCGATGATGCGGCCGCGCAAGGGATCGCTCAGCGACGGGCTCGGCGCCACCTCGATCAGCTTCTGGTGCCGGCGCTGGATGGTGCATTCGCGCTCCCAGAGATGGGAGATCGCGCCGTGACGATCGCCGATGATCTGCACCTCGATATGGCGCGCCTGCCGGATCAGCCGCTCGGCATAGACACCGTCGAAGCCGAAGGCAGCCTTGGCCTCGGACTGGCAGCGCGCATAGGCCTCCGTGAGATCGGCCGCGTTCTCGACGACGCGCATGCCGCGCCCACCGCCGCCGGCCATGGCCTTGATCACGATCGCAGCATTGCTGCCGAGGGAGCTGAAGAACGCCGTGATCTCCTCCAGCGAGGACGGCCCGCTGGTGCCGGCAATGATCGGCACGCCGCAACGCTTTGCCAGTTGTCGTGCCGCGACCTTGTCGCCGAACAATTCGAGCGCGGCCGGCTTCGGTCCGACGAAGGTGAGTCCTGCATCGGCGCACGCCTTGGCGAATGCCGCGTTCTCGCTAAGGAAGCCGTAGCCGGGATGCACGGCATCGGAGCCGACGCTCTTTGCCGCCGTCACCACCGCATCGATGTCGAGATAGGCCCGGGCGCCGCGGCCGGGGATTTCGACGGCCTCGTCGGCAACGCGCACGTGCAGCGACAGCGCATCATCAGTGGGATGGATCGCAACGGTCGCGATGCCGGCGTCGGCCGCCGCGCGCGCGATGCGGATGGCGATCTCGCCGCGATTGGCAATCAGGAGCTTCTTGAACGACATGCGGCGGTCTCCATGCCCGCAAGCGGAGCGGGTCGGCAGGTTCGATGGTCCTGCTTCTTCACTTTAGCCGCTGCCGTCAAGGCTGCGGAAGCCGGTTGCGATGACCGCTCCCGCGGGCCGGAATATCAGCCGGCCGCACGCGCTGCGACGAGGCAAATAATCCGCGCCACGGCAGACGGGATCGGCGCGATGATCGGCACGGCGAACATGGGCTGAAGCGTTCGCGCAGCTCCGCCGAGCGGCCCGCCACCGATGATCACAGCCTCAGCTCCGTCCTTCACGATGCAGGCTTCGACCGCGCCGGCAAGAGCCGCGCGCAGCCGTTCCGAATCGCGCATCAGCTCGTGCGGATCGCCATCGGCGAAGCGCGTGCCCGTATAGCTGGATCGCAAGCCCAGCGCTTCAGGCAAGGCGTCGATCTTCGCCCCGAGCAGCGGCGTCGTGGTCGCCACGCCGAAGCGACGACCACCTTCGGCCGCCGCGAGCATCGACGCCTCGCCGATGCCGACTGCAGGCAGGTTCAGCGCGCTCTTGATCCCGGCGAGGCCCGGGTCGCCGAACGCAGCGACGATCATGCCGTCGCAAAGGTTCCGATGCGCGCTCGCGATCTCCTCGACCTCGGGCGCAGCCGCGTCCAGCGCAGCCGCCGAAACGATCATTTGGGGAGCGCGTGTTGCGGTGGCGCCGACGACGTCGAAGCTGTCGGGAACTGCGGACCTCGCAATGGCGACCATCATCGCGGTGGTCGCCTCGAGGCTGTTCGGATTGATCAGGAGGATGCGACGGCCTGACATGTCAGGCGCCGGCCCGTGAGCGCGCACCGATCTCCTTGAAGATCGCAGTGAATTCGTCGACCTCGTCCTTGTCCCCCTGCCGGCTGATCCGGCGCTCCATCTCCTCGATGTGATGACGCATCGCGTGGATCGCGCCCGCCTTGTCCCGGGCGAGGATCAACGCCCCGATGTCGGGGTGTGCATCGGGCGAGCAATCCGGCTCGCCCGGCTGCTCGAACGTCGCGATGGCCAGCGATGTCCGCAGCATCAGCTCGCGCGACATGTCCAACAGAACGCGGTTGCCCGCAAGCTTGGCGACCAGGATATGGAATTCCGCCGTAAGCGACAGCGAGGCCCAGCGGTCGTTGCGATCGTGGCGCGCCTCCAGCTCCATGTGCGCCTTCAGCGCGGCTCTGCCGGACTTGTCCAGCCGGTCGACTGCCGCGGCGACCGCGGCGACCTCGATGATGCGGCGCGCGGCAAAGATGTCCTGCGCCTCCTCCCAGCTCGGCCGGTACACGAACGCCCCGCGGTTGGGGATCTGCATCACCACCTTGCGCGAGGCGAGATGGGCGAGCGCCTGCCGGACGTGAATCCGCGTCGTGCCGAAGGCAGAAGCAAGCTTGTCCTCGCCGAGCTTGGCGCCGGGCTTGAGCCGCTTCTGGCTGATGGCGGTCAGGATGCCCTGGACCACCGGATCATCGTCGATGCTGCGCGGATCGACGGCATCTGGCTCCCCGTGTTTCGGCGCGGGGCGCTTCCGCGAGCGCTTGAGGGGGCGGGTTCGCTTCATGCCTCGCTTTTACAGGATTCTGGAATGTTGCCGCAGCCTATTTTTTATACAAACGAGGCCAATATCTGTTTACAATATAGCCACAATATTGGCGCCAATATTTGGCGACAATCAATTACCTACGTATTCACAATGTGTTGGTGAACCGTCTGCACTGGCACGGCGCTTGCTGACGACCCTCCGGCAGGACAACGCAAACGACGGAGCTGGCGTTGAGTGACGTGCGCGGACATTCGCTGGATCTGAAGGGCATCGGCCATGCTTTCGGCGCGACGGTCGCGCTGGACGAGATCGATCTTGCCGTCGCCGCCGGAGAGCTGATCGCGCTACTCGGGCCGTCAGGCTGCGGCAAGACCACGATGCTCCAGATCATCGCCGGCTTCCTGCGGCCGTCCAGGGGGGAAGTCCGCTTCGACGGTGCACGCGTCGAGCATATCCCCGCAAACCGCCGCCGCATCGGCATGGTGTTCCAGAACTACGCGCTGTTTCCGCATCTTTCCGTGTTCGAGAATGTTGCCTACGGCTTGCGGGCGCGCAAGACGCCCGGCGCCACGGTCTCTGCCAAGGTCGAGCAGATGCTCGGCCTCGTCCAGATGACGGCGTTCGCGCGCCGGCTGCCCGGAGAGCTGTCCGGCGGACAGCAGCAGCGCGTGGCTCTGGCGCGCGCGCTTGCGATCGATCCAGGCCTCGTCCTGCTCGACGAGCCGTTCTCGGCGCTCGACAAGAATCTGCGCCTCGACATGCAGATCGAGATCAAGAGCCTGCTGAAGACCTTCGGCGTCACCTCCATCATCGTCACGCACGACCAGGAGGAGGCGCTGTCGATGGCCGACCGCATCGTCGTCCTCAACAAGGGACGCATCGAGCAGATCGACAACCCGGACGCGCTCTACGACCGGCCGGCCAGCCTCTTCATATCGAGCTTCATCGGTCACACCAATTTGCTGCGCGGCACCGTCACCGAGGCGGACCGCGTGTTGCTGGAGGCGGGTCCCGAGATCGACCTCGGGCGCTCCGCGCAACGACGGCGCGGCACGCCGGTGACGATCTCGGTGCGACCCGAGAACATCGCATTCGGCGCCGCCGATCGACCGGGCGCCATTCCCGTCACGATCCGCGCCACCGTGCCGCTCGGCGCCGTCAGCGTCACCGAGGGCGTCACCCCGAGCGGCGAGGCGGTGAAGATCAGCCAGGCGCGCGCCGCGACCACGGCGAAGGCGCAGACGGGATCGACCGCCTGGCTCGCAATCTCCGACGTCTCGCGCGTCAGCGTTTTCAGCACGCCGGTCGACGGCGTCCCGGACCATCAGCAAAGGAGCGTTTGACATGAGCCTATCCCGAAGATCGCTGCTCACGACCGGTTCGGCCGCGCTTGCGGCGGCAAGCCTCGGATGGCCGACATCATCGCGCGCCGCGACCTCGATCGTGGCGACGACCTATCCCGGAAGCTTTGACGAAGCGTTTCGCGCCGTGGTCGGGCCGGCCTTCAAGAAGACCAGCGACGGCAGCGTCACCTTTACGCCCCTGCTCGGCGTCGACCAGATCGGCAAGATCCAGGCCTCGCGCAACGCGCCGCCGTTCGACGTGGTGCTGTTCGACGAGGGCCCGCTGATTCCGGCGATCGCAAGCGGCGTGTTGGAGAAATTCCCGGTCGAACAGTCAAAATCATACGCCGACATTCCGAGCGCGTTCCGCCATCCCGACGGCTACGCCCCCGTGATCACCTGTCAATTGATCGGCATCGCCTACAATCCGAAGAAGATCACGACACCGCCGACCTCCTGGGAGGATCTGTGGAAGCCCGAATACAAGGGACGCGTCGGCATCACCGGGCTCGGCTCGAGCCTCGGCACCGCCTTCATGGTCGAGATCGCAAAGCTGAACGGCGGCTCCGAGACCAATATCGAGCCGGCTTTTGAAGCGATGAAGAAGCTGCTGCCGAACGTCGGCGCGATCGCGGCCTCGCCCGGCGCGCTGGCGGCGCTGTTCCAGCAAGGTGAGATCGATATCGCCTTCAACTTCTGGAACAACGTGGCGCTGCTCGCCGCCAAGGGCGTCGATATTGCCTTCGCCAAGCCGAAATCGGGCGCCGTCGTGATCCGCACCAGCGCGCAGATCGTGAAGAACAACCAGGATCCGAAGGCGGTGCTCGAGTATCTCGACACCGCGATGTCAGCCGAAACGCAAAAGGGCATCGAGGCGGCGCCCTGGGTGATGATGCCGACCAACAGAAAGGTCGTGCTGACTGGCGCGAATCTCACTGTCGCCAAGAGCGTCGACGAGCTCGTTTCCAATAATGTGCTGCTCGACTGGACCAAGTTCCAGCCGCTGCGCGGCGAATGGATCACCCGCTTCAGCAAGGAAGTGAAGATCTAGATGATTCGAACTAGCACGAGCGCATCAAGACAGCTGCTGCCGGTGGTCCCGCTGGCGACACTGTTCTTCGCAGCCTTCGTGCTGCCGCTGCTTGCGCTCGTCGCGATCAGCCTGTTCCGCACGCCACAGTTCGCGGAGCTGTCGCTGGCGCAATATCTGCGCTTCTTCACCGATCCGTTCAGCATCAAGGTGCTGACGGACACGTTATGGTTAGGGGCAGAAGTCGCGCTGGCGACGCTGGTCCTCGCCTATCCGCTCGCGCTCGTCTATGCTGCGAGCGGTCCGTTCATGCGCACCCTGATCACCTTCTTGATCATGCTGCCGCTGCTGACCAGCACGGTGGTGCGCACCTTCGCCTGGATCGTCATCCTCGGCCGCGACGGCATCGTCAACTCGGCGATGCTGTCGCTGGGGTTCTGGCAAGCGCCTGCCCGTCTGCTCTACACCTGGGAGGGCATGGTCCTGGCGCTGACGCAGATACAGCTCCCGTTGATGGCGCTGCCGGTCATCAACAGCCTGCTGCGGCTCGACGGCAACTTGACGCGGGCGGCAGAGGGCCTCGGCGCAAGCCGCGCCCGCATCTTCGTCACTGTCATCCTGCCGCTGACGCTGCCCGGCGCCATCGCCGGATGGCTGCTCGTCTTTGCCGCGGCGGCGACCGCCTTCATCACCCAGACGCTGGTGGGCGGCGGACGCATCATCCTGATGCCGTCCTACATCTACCAGCAGGCGGTCGGCGTGCAGGACTGGCCGTTCTCGGCCGCGCTGTCGCTGATCTTCACGCTGGCCGTGACCGGCATCGTCTTTGCCGTCGGTGCGCTGTCCCGCCGCTACGTGCGAGGCGTCGATGCAGCGTAGCTTCGTCGATCGAGTATATTCGGGCGTCGTTGGCACGATCACCGGCCTCGGGATGCTGCTGCTATTGGCGCCGACACTGGTCGTTGTCATCATTTCCTTCACCGGTGGCATCACCCTGAAATTCCCGCCGCCGAGCTGGTCGCTGCGCTGGTATGTCGAACTGCTGCAATCGCAGGAGATCGTCGAGCCCGCGCTGACCAGCTTCAAGGTCGCGGCGGCGGCGACGATCCTCTCCGCGATGCTGGGCGGCGCGGCGGCGCTCGGACTGGCGCGCAGCAGGCTGAAGATCGCTCGCGTGCTGGACGCGCTGTTCATGTCGCCGATGGTGCTGCCCGCGATGGCCTTCGGCCTGTCGCTGCTGCTGGTCTTCAACCTGCTCGGCATCCGCCTGTCCGCGGCGACGCTCGTGCTCGGCCACACCGTCATCTGCGTGCCCTTCGTGATCCGGATGGTCGGCGCTTCCGTGCAGCAGCTCAATCCGGTGCTGATCACCTGCTCGCTCAGCCTGGGCGCCAGCCGCTGGTACACGTTCCGTCGTATCACGCTGCCGTTGATCCGCCGCGGCATCGTCGCGAGCTGCTTTGTCGCGTTCCTGACCTCGTTCGACAATGTGCCGGTGTCGCTGTTTCTCGCCGATGCCCGCACCGAAGTCCTGCCGATCAAGCTCTGGGCGATCCTCGAGGGCAGCCTCGACGTCCGGGTCGCCGCGGTCTCCGGCGTGATCGTACTGGTGACACTCGCCGGCCTCGTCTGCGCCGAGATCTTCGGCGGCGTCAGCCGCCAGATCGGGAATCGCTGATCATGCCGATCCAACGCGATCTTCGTGGATATGGCCGCGCGCGGCCGGATATCGTCTGGCCCAACGGCGCCCGCGTCGCGGTGTCGCTCGTGGTGAACTTCGAGGAAGGCGCCGAGCTCGCAGTCGAGCAGGGCGACGCCGAGACCGAGCGCTACGGCGAGGTCGCATCGACATCACCGCCCGGCGTGCGCGATCTCGTGCAGGAGCAGGTGTTTGACTACGGCATGCGCTCCGGCCTGTGGCGCTTCCTCGACGCCTTCGCCGACGCTGATGTCCGCTCGACCTTCATGATGTGCGGCCGCGCGGTCGAGCGCGTGCCTGAGCTTGCCCGTGCCGTGATCGAAGCGGGACACGAGCCGGCGGTGCACGGCTGGCGCTGGCTGCCGCACGCGCTCTATGCCGATGCCGAGACCGAACGCCGCGACATCGAGAAGACGCGCAACGTCATTGCTCACGCAACCGGCGTTGGGCCGGTCGGCTTCATGACCCGCGGCAGCCAGAGCGCCTGGACGCGTGACATCCTTATCGATCTCGGCTTCGCCTACGATTCCAACGCACTCGACGACGACCTGCCCTATTGGAGCCGGTCGCCGCACGGATCGATGCTGATCCTGCCCTACGGCTTCGACACCAACGACATGAAGTTCTTCCATCCGAACGGCTTCGTGCAGCCGGATGATTTTTCCGGTTACGTCAGCGCCGCGGTCGCGACGCTGATCGAGGAGGCCGAGCGCGGCCGCTCCGCGATGCTGTCGATCGGATTCCACCTGCGCATTTGCGGCCGGCCTGCGCGTTTCCGCGCAGTGAAGGCCATTCTCGCGGAATTGGCGCGACTCGAAGGCCGCGTCTGGGTGGCGACACGCGTCGACATAGCGAAGCATTTTCGCGGCGCCGCAAGCGAGCGCCGGACCTAGGCCGCGCGCACGCCCGCGACGAAAGCGCTGACTTCGTTTTCGAGCGATTGCAGCTTCTGCGTCAGGCGGCCGCTCGATTGCAGCACGAGGCCTGCGGCCTGGCCGGTCGCCGCGGTCGCGTCGCTGACGCCGGAGATGTTCTGCGAGACCTGGTCGGTGCCGGAGGCCGCCTCCTGCACGCTGTGGGCGATCGCCTGCGTCGCGGCGCCCTGCTCCTCGACCGCGGCAGCGATCGATGAGGAGATCTCGTTGACCTCCATGATGGTGGCACGGATGCTCTCGATGTTGCCGACGACCTGATTGGTCTCGGCCTGGATCGCCGTGATCTGAGCGCCGATCTCGTCGGTCGCTTTTGCCGTCTGGCTCGCCAGCGACTTCACTTCGCTCGCAACCACCGCAAAGCCCTTGCCGGCTTCGCCCGCCCGCGCCGCCTCGATCGTGGCGTTGAGTGCGAGCAGATTGGTCTGCGAGGCGATCTGGTTGATGAGGTCGATGACCTCGCCGATCTTGTGCGCGGCCGCTGCCAGCCCCTGCACGGTGTCGTTGGTGCGCTGACCGTCGGCGGCGGCCTTGTCGGCCACCGTCGCGGCCTGTGCGACGCGCTGGCTGATCTCCGAGATCGAGGACGACAGCTGGCCGGCGGCGGAGGCCACCGTCTGCACGTTGCTCGAGGCCTGCTGGCAGGCGGAGGCGACGAAGCTCGCGCGGTCGGTCGCCTTGTCCGCGGTTTCCGACATGCCCTGGGCTGCCTGCTGCATCGCGCGCGCCTCGTTGAAGACGTCGCGGACGACGGCCTGAACGCTCGCCTCGAACTTGCCGGCGAGATCGGTCATCGCCTTGCGCTTCTCGCCGTCGGCCCGCTGCTTCAGCTCCTGCTGCTCGGCATGCATCCGCCCGACGGCCGACGCATTGTCCTTGAACACGGCCAGCGCCTTGGCGAGCCCGCCGACCTCGTTGTTGCGGTCGGTATAGGGCACCTCGAACGCGCTGTCGCCGGCGGCAAGCCGCTCGGTCAGCGCGGTGATTTTTGCCAGTGGCCGGGTCACGCTGCGGCCGATCACGAAGGACGCACCGAGGACCAGGACCAGCACGGCGAGACAGACGTAGCCGAACGTCGTCGCAGCCTGGCGGAACACGGCGTCGACATCGTCGAGATAGATGCCGGTGCCGATGATCCAGCCCCAGGGCGCAAAGCCCTTCACATAGGAGATTTTCCCGACCGGCTGGTCGAAGCCGGGCTTCGGCCAGAGGTAGCCGTAGAAGCCCGCGCCCTGCTTCTTGACGACGTCGACGAAGCCCATGAATAGCGCGTTGCCGGCGGGATCCTTCATCCCGGACAGATCCTTGCCGTCGAGCTCCGGCTTGATCGGATGCATGACCATTTTGGGGGCCATGTCGTTGATCCAGAAATACTCGACCTTGTCGTAGCGCAGGCTCTTGATCTCGGCGATCGCGGCGGCCTGGGCCTGCTCGCGCGGGAGTTTCCCGTCGCTCTCGAGCTTCTGGTAGTGGGCGAGGATGCCGTAGCCGACATCGACCATCTGCTGCGTCTTGGCCTGACGATCGGCGACCATCTGCGTGCGCAGGGTCGACAGCGCGATCGGCGCCAGCGCGATCATGCCGAGAAGGCTGATGCCGACAATCAGGACCAGCTTGAAACTGATGCGGGAGAAAATCATCGGAGCTCACGAAATTTGGCGGGACAGACATGCCAATTTATCCCGATCCTCTTAGCAAAGCTTTAAGCATTCGGGTTCCCCAAGCGGCCGCCGAGGCCCGGCCGCCGCGCACGGCTTTCGCGCCCTCGCGGCGCCGCGCCCGTCTTCGAATATAAACCTCTTCAAAACTAGAAGACCTCGATATCGCCCCTGCGAGCGTTGACTTGGGGCGGGTTCCGGCAGAACGATCGATGCAGACAATCAGCGCCAGCTGTGGCGTGAGCGCAGCCAAGGGCCAGAGGTTTCATGCATCAATCGACATCATCAGGGTCTGTCGATCTTCCCGCGCTCAGTGCGGCGGAACGGCTCTTCATCTGGGGATTCCGGGCCAAGGCACGCAGCGGCGGCGCCGTTCCGACCGCAGCCGATGTCCAGGAGGTGTACGACCATTTCCGCGTGGGCGATGCCGTGCTCTCGCTGGAATCCATCATCGAGATCTTCGCCTGCACGGCCCACACCGCGATCGAGGTGCACTGCCCGACCTGTCCGCGCATGTCGGACAGCGAGCGCGGGATTCTGCAGGCCATCGCCGCGGCACAACAGGATCGCATCGACATCGTGCGCGAACGGTTCGAGAGCTGGCTGCCGCCGGTCGGCGCCGATTGGGCGCTGGCGCCCGTGCGGGGTTTCGCCACGATCTTCCGCATGGCTGGTCTCATCATGCCCGACCGCCAGGTGCGATCCTTCGACCATGACCGGACCATGGCGATGAAGAGCTGGCTGGTCGGAAGCCCGACATTGCACTGACGAGATCGGTCATGACCCCGGATATTTGCGGTTCTGTGCCTGACGCCGGCCAATCGCGGCTCTGTCCGCTCCAGGCCGCGCTTGGAGCGCGCCCCTGCGTCGACAGCTACGATGATTTCTGCCGCGTCGCGCTGTCGCTGTTCCGCTTCATCGGAGCGGCCTACACCACCGGCGCCTCCGATTGCTGGGAGGCCGCCTATCGCTTTGCCGACGAGGCGCCTGGCATTGCCGACAGTCCGCTGCTGGTGGCGCGGGCTGCCGCGCTGGTCAGAATCCTGCGCAGCGGCCGGCCATGCGAGCTGTGCTTCATGCCGCCGTCCTGTCGTCGGCTGTCGAAAGACGAGACGGAATTGATGCGGTTGCTGGCGGTCGCGCGCCGCAAGCAGCCGGGCGAGCTCGAATCCATCGTCTGCGCGTTCGTCGGCTCGGGCAAGGAAGCCGCGGCGACACGGGCGGTCAACGCGCTTGCTCTGTGCTGACATCTAGCCGCCTTTCCTGCCGAGCACGAGATCGATGGTGTGCGCGGCGATCTTGCGCAATTGCGGCTCGTCGCCGAAGGCACGTTCGAGCACGGCGAGGCCGCGCGTCACGGTGACGATGTGCAGCGCCGCGGCCGCGGCATTGCCGTTGAACTCGCCGCGCTCGGCGCCTGCCGACAACGTGTCCTGAACCAGTGCTGTGATACGCGAAATAAGGCCCGCAAAGACCTGGCGCGCGTCTTCGTCCAGCCCCTCGCCTTCCGCGGCGCCGAGCTCCATCAGCCCGCGCGTGGTCGGACAGCCGCGCGGCGGCGTGCCCGAGCGGAAATTGGTGATGGTCAGATCGAAGAACGCGGTGAGGCGCTTGCGCAAGGAGCCCGTCCCGAGCGCCTTCTGCAGCGCTGCGAGATAATCCCCGGCATAGCGTTCATAGGCCTGCAGGAACAGCGCTTCCTTGCTGCCGAAGGCGTTGTAGAGGCTGCCGCGCTGGACGCCGGCATCGCGCGCGATGTCCGACAGCGAGGTGCCGCGCACGCCCTTGCGCCAGAACTGGTCGAACGCGATGCGCAGGACCTCGTCATGATCGAATTCGCGCGGCCGCAAGCTCGGCTCCTTTTGGAAGTATTTGACACAACGTCAAGAACATGCTTTCTCGACATCGTGTCAAAAACCAATTGGAATTGATAGCCCGTTTCAACACTGGGCCGAACAGCGGCGCACGCATTCGCCCTGCTGGTCGGGCCCGCATGCAAAGGGACGCGCGATGCCTCTGCTCCACATCTCGATGCGCGCCGGCAAGCCGCAAGCCTACCGGCAGGCGATTCTCGACGGCCTCTACCGCGCCATGCGCGAGGCGCTGAACGTGCCCGTGGACGACGCGTTCATGGCCATCACGGAGCATGAGCCGGCGAATTTCCGCTGCGGCAACGCCTACGGCGTCGAGCGCAGCGACGACGCGGTGCTGATCCAGATCACGGTGTTCGCCTCGCGCACTCCCGAGCAGAAGAAGGCGTTGTATCGCCGGATCGCGGACCTGCTCGGCGAAAGCCCGGGCATCCGGCCCGAGGACGTGTTCGTCAACGTGCTCGACGCCCCCGCGGAGAACTGGTCGGTCGGAAACGGCGTCGCGCAGTTCGCGTGAGACGGCACAGACTGCAGCTTCATTCGACAACGCACGCATCCATGATGCCGTCGAGCTCGGCCTTGGAGAGCACGCCGAGCTCGGCGATGAAGACGATCCGCGACCGTGGCACGCCTGCCGCCGGCGCATCGCCCGGGGCCAGCGTGGCGCGGCCGGCGGCGAATTGAAACACCATCTGGCGGCCGGGCTGCTCGACGGTCTCGAACAGGCCTTTTGCGCGCGCGAGTTTTGGCGCCAGCTTGCCGATGGCCTGCTGCAGGCGGGGCAGCGAGATCGGGCGGTCCGAGGTCCAGCTCAGCGTCTCGAAGCGCTCCTCCGCCGGTCGTTTCGGGCCCGGATCGCGCGCCACGGGCGCACGCTCGACGTTCGCGGGGAACAGCAGCGCGGACGGAATCTCGCCATGCCGCGCCTCGACCACCACGGCGGGAAGGCGCAAGGCGCGGATGGCCTGACGCATCCGCGCACCCGCGCCCTCTTCCGCCAGATCCAGCTTGGTCAGCGCCACGATATCGGCTACGCGCAATTGCGAGCGCTGGAGGGCATCGTCCAGGGCGGCCGGCGGTGTCGCGGCGTCGATCACACACAGCACCGTCTCCAGCGGCGCCTCGCGCAGGATCACGGGGTCCATCAGATTGCGGACGATGTCGGCGGGATCGGCGACGCCGCTGGTCTCGATCACGATGTAGTCCGGTTTCGGATCTCGCCGCAGCAGTGTCGAAAGCGTGCGCAGGAGATCGCCTTCGAGCGAGCAGCAGATGCAGCCGTTGGCGAGGCTGACAACGCCGTCGCTGGCGCCCGCGATCAGCTCCGCATCGATGTTGATAGCGCCGAAATCGTTGACGATTGCGGCGATCCGCCGTCCCTCCGCATGCGCCAACAGATGGTTCACGACCGTGGTCTTGCCCGCCCCCAGAAAGCCCGTCACCAGGAGAATGGGGACCGGCATGGGTCAGCCCCCGACGACGGGGCGGCGCACCGGCTTACCCGGCCGCGCCGCGAGGTCCAGCACGCCGTCGCTGATCAGCACCTCGCCGCTGACCACGAGATGCCGCACGCCTTCGGAGGGACGGTTCATCGCCGTGAAGGTCGCACGGTCCGAGAGCTTCTCGTAGTCGAACACGACGATGTCGGCGTCCGCGTCCTTCGTCAGCCGGCCCTTGGCGCGCATCGCCGGCGTGCTCTGCGACAGGATTTCCGCCGGGATCAGCGCGCATTTGCGCACGCCTTCGAGCAGCGACACGGTCTTGCGCTCGCGCACCCATTCGCGGATGAATTTCGTGAAGCAGCCGGCCGAGCGCGGATGCGAGGTGGCATCGTCAGGCAGCGGCCAGGCATCGCCGGTGTAGGTCTTGCCGTCCGACGTCGTCCACGGCATCGCGTCGGACGCGATCGCGCCGCCGGGATACAGCACCGACATGTCGAGCAGGTCGCGGTGATGCGCATTGTTATCGATGTCGAGGATGTGCCAGAGCACCAGCGAGGACGGCTCTTCGGCCTGCGCCTTCAAGAGCTCCTCGCGGTCATGGAAGCGATAGCCGTCGGTCACGCGCTGCACGGAATCGTAGCCGGTGCCGTTGCGTTCGACGAATTCGGGGTCGCTGAAGAAGGCGGCGGCCAGCACGGTCGAACCGGTGCCGTAAGGATAGGCTTCGACCGTGATGGGCAGGCCCTGCGCCTGCGCCTTCGCGATCAGCACGCGGCAACGCTCGACGTCGGTCTTGCTCGACGAATTGAAATGGCAGATGTGCATGTGCGCGCCGGTGGCGCCGGCATAGCCGATCAGGCGAATATAGGCTTCCACCGCGCTCTCGGGGTCGATGCGCGACATGAAGGCGACGTGGGTGAAGGTCGGCACGTCCTTGGCGGCGGCGAGCTGGCAGACCGCGGTCAGCTCCTGCACGCCGGCGCCCGGCGCGTAGGCATTGAGGATGCCGACGCCGATGCCGCCTTCATCGAGACCGCGCGAAAGACGCTCGAGAATGCCGGCGACCTCCGCATCACTCGCCACGTTGTCCATCCAGCGGCGGTCGCGCATGGCGTTGCCGAACGCCTCCAGCGAGCTCTCCGCATTGGAGCCGGTCATTGCGCCGATGCGCGCAAACGCCCAGTTGGTGGCGGCGCCATAGTTCAGCACGCGGCCTTTTCTCGCCTGGCGCTCATACCAGGACCCGACCGGCAGCACGCCGGCCTCGAGATCGAGCGTCGTCGTCACCCCGTCGAACGCCTGCATGCGGTCCGCCGGAATGGATTGGCCATGGGCGTGCAGGTCGATGAAGCCGGGGGCGACCACGAGCCCGGTCGCGTCGATCACCCGCTCGGCGCCGCCGAGGCCCGTGCCGACCGCGGCGACCTTGCCGTCCACCACCGCCACGTCGCCGACGGCGTCCATCCCACTCGCGGGATCTACCACCCGGCCGCCAGAGATCACCAAGCCGCTCATATCGTCACTCCCTCCACCTCGAAATCGCATCAAGGCAGATTCCGGAAGCGACGACCACCTCCACTGAAGCCGACGCATCATGCTCGCACGGAAGGTCATCTGGCAGGCAACCCGCGCGCCCGCGTCCTCGCGGCATGTTTTGCCCGAGTGATGCTGCTCTCCTCACCCTCTCGAAGGAAAGGGCGCAGGGAAGGCCGGGCGCCGGCTGGCACCCGTAAAGACCCCCGTGCTGAACAGATTGCACACGCAATGCACAGGGGAGACACAGGGCAGCCGAAACCAGGCCTTCCCTGCGCGATGGTTTGACGGCCTATGCCGCGCTCTCCCGGGAGCCGAACTTTCCTTCTGGCCTCCCTCGCCCCGCGAATTGGATGATGCAGTCTTCCCGGTTGGGCTCGCTCGCATCTCCGCGAAAGGCTTGACCGTAGCAACGACGGCCAGGACCACACGGTTTCGCCGTACGCAGGGGCGCCGTTCGTCTTCGCGGGTCACGCTTGCTCACGAGATGACCTCGCCCTGCACGCGCAAGCTCCGCCTTTAACGCCGCCCGCGTCCACCGCAACTCCCCGCCCGCGTTCGAAACGACGTACGACCGCCCCTTTGGTGGGCTGGGATGGCCGACACATACGACAAATCCGAATTTCGGTAAATGGGAATATTTTTGCGGGGAGGGGTTGACAGAAACTCTGGCCTGTTTCGCTTGACGGGGCGGGCCTACGCGGCGAAAGCCACGGAGTAAGCCTTGCGCGATTGTGGACGCTCCACGCGATCGGCATCATCGGCTGATGCGGCACCTGTTCGAAGGCCATGACTTTGAACCGGCCGCGAAGCTGCTCCGCCGTCTTCTCGCCTGCATTGTCATTCAGTGAGCTAGGCGGGGCGGCGTGAGGTGGGCAAAGTTCCCAAAGGTTCCCAGTGATCGTCCGACGTCCTCTGCAACGCGACTCCCGTCATTCCGTTTCGCGCCGTGCCTTCCTCGGCGGACTCATGTCGGCAGGAAGTGCCCTCGCGCTCGGCGGATGCGCCGGCCTGGGTGCGACCGGCGCGCGCTTCGACGCCTCGTCCCTCTCCGTCGATCCGACAGTGCTTGTCACCACCACGCGCAAGCCCGTCAACGGCGCCCGTGCCAAACCCTGGTTTGGGCCGGAACGCGCGACGGCCATGACGGTCGCGCGGGCCAAGCTGGCGGCGCCGGACGAGAGTCGTCTTTCCCTCGCCTCCGTTGGACTTGGCGATTGGCGCCTTGATCGGGTCGAACCCGTGCCGGCCGACGCTGGCGATCTCGCTGCGCAAGCCGGGACAGGAGACGTGCT
Source organism: Bradyrhizobium sp. CCBAU 65884 (assembly GCF_028128835.1). Classification (NCBI taxonomy): domain Bacteria; kingdom Pseudomonadati; phylum Pseudomonadota; class Alphaproteobacteria; order Hyphomicrobiales; family Nitrobacteraceae; genus Bradyrhizobium; species Bradyrhizobium sp. CCBAU 65884. Next base: position 108,102 of record NZ_LBJU01000109.1, read on the forward strand.
GATCTATGTGCACGGCTTCAAGCAGACATTCGAGACGGCCGTGCTGGACGGCGCCCATCTCTCCGATGGAATCAAGTTCCGCGGCCGGACCATGGTGTTCTCCTGGCCCTCCAAGGCCGGCCTGTTCGACTATGCCTATGACCGCGACAGCGCGATGTGGTCTCGCGACGATTTCGAACGCGTACTCTCTGCGCTGGTGTCGGCGCCAAGCGCCGGCCGCGTGCACATCGTCGCCCACAGCATGGGAACCATGCTGACGCTCGAAAGCCTGCGTCAGCTCCATGCGCGATACGGCGACACCGTTACGAGCAAGATCGGCGCGGTGGTGTTTGCCGCGCCTGATATCGACATGGACGTGTTCTCGTCGGCGATCCAGCGCATCGGCCCGCTGGCCGGCAAGATCACCGTGATCGCCGCCACGAACGACCGCGCACTCGCGCTGTCGGGACAGATCGCAGGTGGAATGACCAGGGTCGGCGCCGCCGAAAAGGCCGTCATCGCGCGGCTCGGCGTGCGCGTGGTCGATGCCTCCCAGGAAGGCTGGGGCATCATCAACCACGATCTGTTCCTGTCGAATACGGAGGTGCAGAAGGTGATCCGCCGCTCGATCGACGGCACGACGGCGTGAGAGAGTGGCTGCGCCGAGCCAGGCGAAAAGCTGGCTCCTGCGCATCGTCGTCGCGGCTCCGAGGGAACGGCCGGCTTTGAGTGCCAGTCTCGACCGATGGCGCTCCGCGCAGAATAAAACCGCGAACGCTGAATTGCAGCTTGCGGATGGAAGATCTATGTTGGGTCTCTAGTCAGGCAGCCGCCCATCGTATGGCGAGAGTCTGCAGGTCGACCTCACGGTGGATGGTTTGCATTCCGCATCGGAGGTGATGCCATGGCCGTTGCTCCCACGCTCCAGAAATACCTCGCCGCTGAGAACATCCAGTACGAGGTGATCCCGCACGAACTCAGCATGACGTCGGCTCGAACGGCCGAGGCATGCCATATCTCGGGGGACCGCCTCGCCAAGGGCATCGTGTTGCGGCGCGACGGCGGATACATGCTGGCCATCTTGCCCGCATCGCATCACCTCCGCCTGTCGGACCTGAGGACAAGCCTCGGCGACAATGTCCACATGGCCAATGAAACCGAGGTCAATCGGCTGTTCAGCGACTGTGCACACGGTGCGGTTCCCGCCGTCGGCAAATGCTACGGATTGGAAATGATCGTCGACGACAGCATCGAGGCACAGCCAGACATCTATATGGAAGCCGGCGATCATGAGACGCTGCTCCATATGGGTCACGCGCAGTTTGCGCGCCTGACGGCCAACGCACCGCACGGGCGCTTCAGCGCGCATGACTGAGGATTAGACCGCCCATTGCCGTTGCGATCTTGGGCGGGAACTCTGGCCGCGAGGTCGCCGCCATACTGTTCCGCAGGATGGCGGCGAGAGTGTCTGCGCTTGTCTGGTCGGAGTTCGGAAGATTGGGGGTGCCGTCATTGCATCAACGCACTTGAAACCCACGAACGGAGGCTCGCCATGAAAGTCAAAGACGTGATGCACAAGGGTGTCGACTGGGTCAGCCCCAACACCCCAATCACCGAGCTTGCCAAACTGATGCGGGCGCATGACATCGGCTGCATTCCGATTGGCGAGGATGACAAGCTGGTCGGAATGGTGACCGACCGTGATATCGTCTGCAAAGGGCTCGCGAGCCACAGCTTCGATGCCGGCCGCGCGACGGCGCGCGACGTGATGACCGAGGGCATCCATTGCTGCCGCGAGGACGATGACCTCGCCAAGGCGATGCATCACATGGAGAAGCTGCAGGTCCGCAGGCTGCCGGTGATCAACAAGAGCAAGCGGATGGTCGGCATCATCAGCCTGGGCGACGTCGGCCATTCCACGTCCGGTGATATGCTCACCGAGACCGTCAGGAGCATTTCGGCGCATCACTGAACTTGCGGCCAGGGCTTACGGCCAAGGCTCTTCTCGCGATCGCCGCTCAAACAGGCGTCGAGCGGAGCCCGAGCCGCGCGCCTCGTCATGCAACCATCGCGCGGCACGGAAGCGACGGCGCGATGTGGCTTACTTTGCGCGGGAGTGAATGTGAGGGCGGGTCCACTCGATCGCTTCATCAGCATCAGCGTCGACGCTGCGGCGCGCAACCTATGACCAAGCGAGATCGCGCGGCCGGACGGGGCCGCCGTCGGATGGGGGCGCAGCAAAAAGTCGAGGAATATCGCGGATTTGGCGCTCCCTAGGGGAATCGAACCCCTGTTTCAGCCTTGAGAGGGCCGCGTCCTAACCGCTAGACGAAGGGAGCGTGAGGGCTAGCCAATAGCCTCGAAATTTGTCCGCCGCAAGGACCCCGAGGAGCCTTTTACGGCTCATTGGCGAATTTCAGTCGTCCGGCCGGCTTGAGCGTGTGGGCGTCGAAGGCGCGGATCTCTATCACGCCCCCCACATCCAGGGTGACCACGAGGCGGTCGCCGGCGAGGCCGGTCGAGACGATTTTGGCGCCCTTCGGCAGGATGGCGGTGACGTCACTGGCCGCCTCGGCCGCCCTTCCCTCGGACTTGAAAAGGCGGTAGCCCACCGCGATCAGCACGGCGCAGATCGCCAGCGCCGTGGTCAACCCCGCGATCAGCATCATCCGCCGCACCCGCGCGAACAGCGCGGCCTGCTCGGGGCTCGGTTCGGGAACAGCGGTATCAGTCGTCGTCATGGAAAATTCTGGCTCTGCGCAAAGGTTGGAGGTTGTCGTCGCCGGCAACGAGGGCTCGACCCGGCTCGACCGCGTGCTGGCGGCCCACCTCACCGACCTGTCGCGATCGAGGCTGAAAGCCCTGATCCTGGCGGGCGCGGTGAGCCTGAAGGCCTCCGCGGTCCGCGACCCCGCTTATCACGTCACATCCGGGGATACGATCATAATCGACGTGCCGGAAGCGGCCCCACCGGAGCCGAAGGGGGAGGATATCGCCCTCGATATCGTGTTCGAGGACGACGATATCATCGTCATCAACAAGCCCAAGGGCCTGGTCGTGCACCCCGCGGCCGGCCACGAGACCGGCACGCTGGTGAACGCGCTGATCGCCCATTGCGGCTCTTCGCTGTCGGGCATCGGCGGGGTGCGCCGGCCCGGCATCGTGCACCGGCTCGACAAGGACACGACGGGGCTGATGGTGGTCGCCAAGAACGACCTCGCCCATGCCTCGCTGACCGCGCAATTCGCCGACCACGGCCGCACCGGTGCGATGCGCCGCGGCTACATGGCCTTTGCCTGGGGCGTCCCTGGCCGCCATCGCGGCACCGTCGACGCGCCGATCGACCGCCATCCGCATGCGCGCGAGAAGATGGCGGTGCGCCAGGGCGGCCGCGAGGCGGTGACGCATTGGGAGATTCTGGAGAGTTTTAACGGGCGCGACGGCAAGCCGATCGCGACGCTGCTGGCCTGCGAGCTCGAGACCGGGCGCACCCACCAGATCCGCGTCCACCTCGCCCATATCGGTCATCCCCTGATGGGCGATGCGGTCTATGGCCCGCATTTCAAGACCAAGGCGAACCAGCTCGGTCCCGAGTCGCAGGTCGCGCTGACCGCGCTTGGGCGGCAGGCCCTGCATGCGTATTTGCTGGTATTGGAGCACCCGAGGACCGGAGAATTACTCCACTGGGAGGCGGCTTTGCCGGAGGATTTGCTTCTCCTCCAGGGCTCCCTGAAAGCGGCGGCATGACGCAGGCCCTTTAAGAAAAGCGTTACATTACAAAAAGTTATAGCTGCCACACGGGGTCGTGACGTCAGCAATCCTTCCCTTTTTGGCCCCCCATGGGGTATATTGCGCGTGCGTTGGAAATGACCAACGGAACATCGCAGCTACGGCCGGCTTTAACACAGCGGTCGTCTGCCTGGCCCGCCGCTATCGGGGGCCTGAACCTTTGGAGGGCTTCAGTATGGCCCGTACCGCTGCTTTGCCGGTCCTCAATGGAGAATCCGGCCTTTCCCGTTACCTCGCCGAGATCCGCAAGTTCCCGATGCTGGAACCCCAGCAGGAATACATGCTCGCCAAGCGTTGGCGCGAGCATGACGATCGCGACGCGGCGCACCAACTCGTCACCAGCCATCTCCGGCTCGTGGCCAAGATCGCCATGGGCTATCGCGGCTACGGCCTGCCGATCTCCGAGGTCGTCTCGGAAGGCAATGTCGGCCTGATGCAGGCGGTGAAACGTTTCGAACCCGAGAAGGGGTTCCGTCTCGCCACCTACGCCATGTGGTGGATCAAGGCGTCGATTCAAGAGTACATTCTGCGTTCCTGGTCGCTCGTGAAGATGGGCACCACCGCGAACCAGAAGAAGCTGTTCTTCAACCTGCGCAAGGCGAAGAGCAAGATCAACGCGCTGGACGAGGGCGATCTGCGCCCCGACCAGGTGAAGATCATTGCCAAGCGCCTCGGCGTCACGGACCAGGACGTGATCGACATGAACCGCCGCCTCGGTGGCGACGCGTCGCTCAACGCACCGATCCGCGACGACGGCGAAGCCGGCGAATGGCAGGACTGGCTGGTCGACAATACGCCCAACCAGGAAGCCATGCTGGCCGAGCACGAGGAGTATGACGAACGCCGTGACGCGCTGAACGGCGCCATGGGCGTGCTCAACCCGCGCGAACGCCGCATCTTCGAGGCTCGCCGCCTCGCCGATGAGCCGATGACGCTGGAAGACCTCGCTGCCGAGTTCGGCGTGTCGCGCGAGCGCGTCCGCCAGATCGAGGTCCGCGCCTTCGAGAAGGTGCAGTCCGCGGTCAAGGGCACGATCGCAAGGGCCGAACAGGCCGCGCTGGAAGCCGCGCACTAAGCGGGCTTCGCCGCGGCGAGAAATTGGCGGATCGAAAAGACAGAAAGCCGGCGGCAACGCCGGCTTTCTTGCGTGTGATGTCCAGCATGTTCGCGGAGGCGCGGGGCCAGTCATCTTGAACCAGCCTCGCCGCTCATCCGACCCAGAATGATCGGACCGACAGCATCGATTGGGCGATCACCATGTCGATCATCCTGCAATCCACCGTCGGCGGCTTCTCAGCCCAGTTCATGCGCAAGCTGCCGCTGGTCGAGCAGGCGATGCGCGAGCGCGGGCTGGAGCCGTCCGAGTTCGTGATATCGAAGGATTATGCGGGCACAGCGACCATCCCGCTCATGGGTCCGTTCTTCTTCAGTTACAGCGTGTTCTTCGGCGAGGAGAATTTCACCGTCACCGAGCCGAACGACATGGTGTTTTTGGATTACTTCTTCAAACGCGTGCTGGCGGCAGATGGACCGCCCGAATTGCCGGAGCGGCCGGGCCTGATCCGGCGGCTACTGGGCTGGATGGCGCAGCCGGTGTGAGACCGCGGTCGATGCGTCCCGCTCGATCGCGCTTGCCGCGTGATGCCTCCTCGTGTATGTGCTGCGGCCCCGGCGCGATACCGCGCCGCTTTGTTCACGCTCTCGAGGGAGGCGGCATGAAGTTGAAATCGACACGTTCCGACCGCCGCCCACGGCTCGCCCGCGGCCGGTCATGAGCTGAACGCCGCTTCGCGGCCGTTCTTCCGATCATTCAATCTGGTTACGAGGGGCGTGACGCAACACGGCGTCGCGCCGTGTCGTCATGTATTTGCGGTTCGTTACACCGCTCATCCACCCGCACAGCCGCGTGGAGAGCGGCTTCTTTCGTGCGTCCTGGTATCTCGACCGGACCAACTGCCCCGACTGGATCCGGCACGAGCTGGCAGACCAGTTCGACTGGTTCGCACGGCATCTGCCGATCCCCGGGCGCATCGCGCGGCACTTCAAGCGGCGCGATTCGATCTGGGGCATCTGCTGGTTCGACCCCGGAGCCCGCGAGGCGGTCAGCCGCGCGCGTTACTGCGCCTGGCTGCTCGGGGAAGGCGGCCTGCCGGTGCGTGCAATCACGACTTCGCACCAGCGTGAAGTGATCTGGCGCGATGCGCATCAGATCGTCACGAAGCCTTCGGCCGACTTTCCCAAGGCCTTCCCCTGAACGGGGAAGGCTCGCCGGGCCTTGGCCATTCGGTGCCGGCGGTTTCGGCCGCCCGCTGCCACGCCCCCTCCCCGGGCTCCGAATGCCGCCTACTCCCCCCACATCCTCGCCAGGGTCGCGAGCCAGCAGCCTTCGCAATAGCGCGCGTCCTTGTAGTCGATCCAGTTGTGGGCATAGACGCGTTCGAGCGGGATGTCGTAGCGCGCGCGCAGCACCTTCACGAGGGTCTGCCACGCAGCGACCTGCGCCTCGGTGGGGCCGGCCGCGACATCGGGATAATTGCCGGCGAACTCGACGCCGATCGAATTGTCGCGCACGACCTGGCGATAGGTCGCGCTGTTGTCGATGAACTTGTTGTCGTTGCGGTTGGCGCCGTCGCCATGGGTCGGCACCAGGTTTTCCGCGACCGCCCAATACACCGTGCCGTCGGTCTCGACCCACACCGTGACGCCGCGCCGCGTCGGGGTCTTCGCTTGCGCTTGCGCGCCGCCGCGCGCCGAGCCCGCCGGCCCTTCGGTCTGGTGCACGATGATGTTGCGCCAGGGTCTTGCGCTCCGGACGTCACCCCATGGCGCCAGCCAGACCATCTTCAGGCCGGGAATATCGGGCGTGCCGGAGGCGCGGGCGAGCTTTGCGAGCTCGGCATCCTCGGCAGCGGCGGGGGCGGTCAGAAAGAAAACGGCGAGGGCGGCCGCGAGCAGGCGAGCGATCATCATGCAGGTCCAACAGAGACCAAACCTAGCATGGCCTCAGGCGAAATGGCGCGCGGCCTCGCCCCGGCCGATCGGCTCAGGCGAGAGCGGCGGCGACGGATCGTAAACGGCAAAATCGTTCTTGCCGTTCTTCTTGGCGGCATAGAGGGCGTGGTCGGCATTGGCCATCAGGCGATCCGGGAATTCTCCGATGCCGCGATCCCACTGCGCGACGCCGATCGAGATCGCGATCGGGATCTCGCTGCCGGTACAGGCCTCGGCATCCTGACGGCAGACCTCGAGCACGCGGCGGGCGATCGCGGCGGCCTCGCGCAAGGACGAGGACGGCAGCACGACGCAGAACTCGTCGCCGCCGGTGCGGGCCAGCATGTCGCCGGGCCGGAGCCGCGTCTGCGCCATCAGTGTGAAGTGCTGCAGGCAGGCATCGCCGGCGGCATGGCCGTGGGTGTCGTTGATGGTCTTGAAGCCGTCGAGATCGATCACCAGCAGCGAGAACGGCGCGCCGCTACGCTCCGAGCGGGCGCATTCCTCGGTCAGGCGCTGCAGCAGATGCCGCCGGTTGGCGACGCCGGTGAGATCGTCGAGCAGCGCGAGATCGGCGACCTCGCCGCGCAGCCGGTCCATCGCCATCAGCAGGAAGCCGAAATTGAGCGTCATCGACAGGAACAGCAGCCCCAGCACCATGACGGCATGGGTCTGGCCGCCGGCCTTCGCCGAGAGATCATGCCCGAGCAGATTGCCGATCGTGCGGGCAATGAGGATCGCGATGATGGTGAGGATGACGATGCCGGACAGCCGCGCGCCCGGGCTGACGCGCCCTTCCGGCGGCGACAGCAGCAGGCGCAGCGCCAGCACCAGCGGCAGGGCCTGACCGAGCGTGTAGCTGAGCATGCGCAGTTGCATGTGCTCGAAGCCGACCATGAAGACCACGACGCCGGCAAGGCTCAAGCCTCCCGTAGCCGTCATGAGGCGCCAAGAGACCGGCCGGCCATAGAAGCGCTCAATGCCCATCGCGGCGAGGCAGCTCGCGGCGATGACGCCGGCCGCGCCGAGCAGAAGCGGGAGGGGAGAGGCGACGAACAGGCGGACCAGGGCCGTCATCGCCCCGATCGCGCCGACGAAGGACGATGCCATCCAGAACCGCGCGGCGGCGAACTTCGGATAGGAGCGCGTCACGTAGGCCCAGATCACGCCGAGCGCCAGGAAGTTGACGACGAAGACGGTCCAGAGCGTCGGTACGTTCAGCATGACGCGCGCGGCATGCGCAGCGTCGCGCCCCCCGTCCCTGGCAGCCGTCCGTCCATGACCCATCCCCGTTTTCTTGCGGAGAAGAATGCGGCCCTCGCGCTTAATGGAGTCTCACCGCGATCCGGCAAAACGCGCCTTTGGTTTTGGATTCATGAACGGCGCCGCTTCGTTGTCGGATCGTTAGGGATGTCGGCGACGACGCGGCTTCGACGCCGCGATGCGGATTCGCGCACCAAAATCACCCGAAAATGCATCTGAGCTGTGGATAACGCGATGACACGGATGTGACAGCGCGGGGCAGAGACCCGCGAATCTGCTGAGTTTGTCGTCGAGGATGTTGCGAGGCTGGCCCTCCGCCGAGCATCCCTCGTGTCGCGTTCCACCATTAACCCTTAAGAGGATCCTATGGCTAAGAAAGCGAAGAAGGCGACGAAGAAGAAGGCGAAGAAGGCCAAGAAGGCGAAGAAGAAGTAACGAGGCTTCTGTTTCTTTGCCCGGGTGGAGCCTCGCTCCGCCCGGGCTTCGGGTAGAGAGTTTGAAGGCGGCGGGCGCGAGGCCCGCTTTTTTATTGGCTGAGTGTTGGAGACGCGGACGCTCCCGCACCTTCGAGAGGGAAAGAAGTTACCTCTCCGCGAACGCCAGCTTGGCGCCGAGCGCGGCGAAACCGGCGGCGAAGCTGCGGCGCAGCCAGGCCATGATGCGCGGGCGGGAGATGACGTGCTCGCGCACCGAGGCGGCGCAGAGGCCGTAGACCACGAACACCGCAAGGGTCATCGCCATGAAGGCGCCGCTCAACTCCAGCATGCGCGCCAGCACATGGGCTTCGTCCGCGGCGATGAACTGCGGCAGGAAGGCGAGGAAGAAGATCGACAGCTTCGGATTGAGGATGTTGATCAGAAAGCCGGTGACGATCACACGGCCGACCGAACGCTCGCGGATCTCGCCCTCGACCGCCAGCGCACCTTGTTCGCGCAGCGCCTGCCAGGACATGTAGAGCAGATAAAGCACCCCGCCCCATTTCAGCGCGGCAAAGGCGAGCGCGCTGGTGTGGAGCACGGCGGCGAGCCCGAGCATCGCCGCCATCATGTGCGGCACGATCCCGAGCGTGCAGCCGAAGGCGGCGGCGAGGCTGGCGCGCGAGCCGCGCGTCAGCGCCGCAGCCAGCGTGTAGAGCACGCCGGTGCCGGGGGAAGCGACGACGATGAGCGAGGTGAGCAGGAAGGACCAGGACATGGGCCGACGCTATCACCCGGCATCACGGCGGGAAAGTCGGGCCTTGGGCCTTCAGGTTCTCATCCGTCACCCCCGCGCAACGGCGGAGCCGTTGTCGCTGGAGGTGCTCGCCTCTTCGGCGAGCCTCGAAGGACGACGGCCGGCTGCATCTCGGCCGTGCATCCTTCGAGGCTCCCGATGGGGCGCCGAGCGCCCATCACTCGCGCCTCAGGATGACGGATTTGATAGTGAAACCTTCGCTCAGGCCAGTTGCGCGAGCTCGGCTTCGCGCAGCACGTCGAGTGGCGCCCAGGGTTTGGCCCAGAACTTTGCGCCGTCGGGCAAGGGCTGCCTCAACGGACGGCCGGAGGTGACGACGACGTCGAGCTTGGGATTGCGGTCCTTGGCGACGTGCGCGAGTTCGACGCCGGTCATGCGCCCCGCGAGCTGGACGTCGGTCATCATCAGGCAGAGCGCGCCGGCGCTCTTGTCGAGGACGCGCTCGGCGGCCTCGGCGCTTTCGCACTGGATGACCTGGTAGCCGCTCTCCTCCAGCAGCAGGCTGAGCATCTCCCGCTGCATGACGTCGTCCTCGACGATCAGCGCAGTCGCGCGAAATGGTTGTGCTTGTCCCATCGGCGTCTCCCAATGCTTGCTCGCGTAACGTAAGTTAAGGAGCCAACTCGGCTGCGGTTCGGTTCCATTCTGAAAAAATGTAAAGCATAGTTCCCGCATCAGGGGTTGACGGGGAACATCATGACCACGATTCGCGGCGCCGCCGCCATCACGGGAGCCGCCAGCGGCATCGGCCGGGCGCTGGCGATCGAGCTTGCGCAGCGCGGCTGCGATCTCGCGCTGGCCGACCGCGACGAGGCCGGGCTGAAGACGCTCGCGGCCGAGATCGGTGCGGGACGCAAGGTCAGCGTGCACCGCGTCGACGTCGGCGAACCCGACGACATCGCGCAGTTCGCAAACGAGGCGATCTCCGCGCATCCCGCGCTCGGCATCGTCGTCAACAATGCCGGCGTGGCGCTGATGGGCTCGTTCGAGGAGATCGACCAGGCGCAGATGGACTGGCTGTTCGACATCAATTTCTGGGGCGTGGTGCACGGCACGCGCGCCTTCCTGCCGCATCTGAAGACGAGGCCCGAGGCGCATATCGTCAACCTCTCCTCGATCTTCGGCATCATCGCGCCGCCGGGGCAATCGGCCTATGCGGCGGCGAAGTTCGCGGTGCGCGGCTTCTCCGAGAGCGTGCGGCACGAGCTCGCGGTGGCGGGCAGCCCGGTCAGGCTGTCGGTCGTGCATCCCGGCGGCGTCGCCACCGCCATCGCGCGCAACTCCCGCACCGGGGTCGGCGTCACCGACAATGCCCGCCGCGCGCAATCAATCGAGCGGTTCGAGACCGCGGCAAGGACCACGCCGAAGGACGCTGCGCTGCGCATCATCAAGGGGATCGAAAAGAACGAGCCCCGCATCCTGATCGGCAACGACGCCCGCTTCATGGACCTGTTGCAGCGCTTCCGCCCGGCAACGTATTGGGCGCCGCTGCAGCGGCGGCTGGAGAAAATGGCGAAGGGGACGTGAATTCGTAGGATGGGTAGAGCGCAGCGAAACCCATCATGTTTCCGCAAAGAGAGTACGCGATGGGTTTCGCTGCGCTCTACCCATCCTACAAACGACAAGCTGCGCCGTCGTAGGGTGGGCAAAGCGGAGCGTGCCCACGACTTCCGACGACGGATGGAAATGGTGGGCACGGCGCTTTGCGCCTTTGCCCACCCTACGAGACTGCGTGTGTCGTCACTGCCCCGCGAGCCGATCGGCGAAATACCCGATCGTCTTGCGATACACCACCGCCCTGTTCCACTCGCGCATCGCTTCGAAATTGGCGGTGCCTTCGCCGTAGGGCTGGCCCATCTTGAAGCCGCTGGTGTGGAGCAGATTCGCGGTCGAGGCGAGCACGTCGGGGACGCTGTGGCGGAGGTCGACATGGCCGTCGCCGTCGAAATCGACGCCGTATTTGATGTAGGACGACGGCAGGAACTGGGTCTGTCCGATCTCGCCGGCAAAGGCGCCGATGAGGTCGCGCAGCGGCAGGTCGCCGCGCTGCACGATCTTCAGCGCAGCGAGCAGCTCGCCCTGGAACAGGTCGGTGCGGCGGCAATCATGCGCGAGCGTCGCCAGCGTACGCACCACCGGCATCTTGCCGATGTCGCCCTTGCCGAAATCGCTCTCCAGGCCCCAGATCGCGACCAGGATAGTGCGGGGCACGCCGAACTGCTGCTCGATGCGCGAGAGCAGCGCGGCGTGGCGCTGCAGCAGCGCGCGGCCGCCATTGATGCGGCCGGGGCCGACGCGGGTCGAGACATACTGCTCAAAGCTCTTGTTGAAGGTGTGGCGCTGGCGCCGGTCGAAGGCGAGCACCGCGCCATCAGGAGTGACGCCGCTGAGCGCCGCGCTGGTTACGCTTGCCGAGACGCCGGCCGCTTGCGCTTCCTGGGCCATGCTGGCGACGAAGCTGTTGAAGTCGCCGCCGCAGCGCGCGGCCTGCGCCGATCCGCCGGCCAGACAAAGGACGGACGCGGCGGCGAGAAGCAGTCTCAGCATGTGGAGCAATCCCCTTAAAAATCCTAGCTGCGAAGCAGCGCGCGGATCATGCCCGGGAAAGACGCGAGCGTCAAAGCGCAAGGCTTGAAAGCGCAAGACTTGAAAGCGCGAGGCTTGAAGGCGCAAGGCTTGAATCAGAAGGCTTGATCCGCATCAAACTGTCTCACGTCCCGCTTCCTAGATTGCAGCGAACAGGAGAGTCGCCCAGGAGAAGCGTCCATGACCGGAATTACCTTGACCGCCGAGCAGATCCGCAATGCCCCCGCAGCGGTGCGGCAATGGATCGAACAGGAGGTCATCACCTCGCTCGGCCTTGCGCCGCGCGCGCCCGTGACGATCCCGCCCCAGGCCTCCCATCTCGTCGCCTGCAGCGTGGAGGACGTCGCCGGCGTGCTCGAGCACATCAGGGGCGTGCTTCCGGCCGTGAACGTGCTGCTCGAGCTCGGCCGTCCCGGCATCAGCTTCGGCCAGCCCGCGGTGATGACCTTCCGCCTGATGGACATCCTGCATCACACCCGCCTGCCCGACATCGGCGGGGTCATGACGTGCCTGGAGATGATCAACCAGGCGCTGATCGAGGTGAAGAAGGACCCCTCGGTGCGGTTCTGCGGCTTCGACAATGAAGGCCACTGCCTGATCGCGCCGCAGACGCAAGCGAGCATCGCAACGCTCTGGCAGACCATGATGGAACGGCAGCAGGCGGCGCAGGAGCGTGCGGCCGTCGGCCGGGCCACACCTGCGGCCTGAGGCAGCGGCGCGCTTTCCGGGACAATCGAACCGGGATTGGTTCGTCGGTTAGAACCGGCAGGACGGCGCGCGAGACTAACGTCTTGCGTCCCGTCCCCCGCAACCGACAGAGAGTGCCGATGTCCGCGCCGCAGAACATCCCGGGAATGCTCGTCCTTGCCGCCCTGCTCGTCCTGCACGCAATCCCCGCCTCCGCGCAGACGCGCGACGTGGCGGGCGCGCGCGACTATCCCGGCATCGGCCGGTTCGCCGGCAGCGTCGTCACCGGCTATGTGGTGAAGGATTTTGACGCGGCACGGATGCAGGCCGCAAGCTTCAGGGACGGCCAGCCGACCGACGCGCGGCGGCTCGAGGGCCGCATCATCCGCATCGCCTATCGCACCAATCCCGGGCCCTCGATCCTGGAGGTGTCGCGCAATTTCGAGACGCAGCTTGCCAAGGCCGGCTTCGAGACCTTGCTGGCCTGCGACACCGACGCCTGCGGCGCCATCCCCTTCACCGAAAGCATCGACACGCTGCCGGTGCCGCAGATGTGGGTCGACGGTTTCAACTACCGCTATATTGCCGGCCGCAAGGCCGAAGGCGGGCGCGAGATTTATGCCAGCGTCATCGTCAGCCAGAACAACCAGGACATCACCGCGCAGGTCACGATCGCCGAGCTCGGGGCCATCGCGAACAAGATGGTCGACGCCGCCGCGATGGCGAAGGGTCTTGGCGAGACCGGCCACATCGCGCTCTACGGCATCTATTTCGACACCGATAAGGCGGTGCTGAAACCGGAAAGCCGGCCGACGCTGGAGCAGATCGCCAGGCTGCTCGCGAGCCAGCCGCAGCTGAACGTCTTCATCGTCGGCCACACCGACAGCCAGGGCGCCTATGAGTACAATCTCGACCTCTCCAAGCGCCGCGCGGAGGCGGTGGCCGCCGAGCTGGTGAAGAGTTTTCGGATCGTGCCGACACGCCTGCGCACCGCCGGCGTCGGATTGCTGGCGCCGGTCGGCCCGAACGCAACGGATGCCGGCCGCGCCCTCAACCGGCGCGTGGAGCTGGTGGCGCCATGAACCGTCGCGCGGGAGTTTGATGCGGGTCAACATCGCAGCGCGAACGGCGTGAGATGGATGGCTGCAGACATCCTCTCTCTCGTCATTCCCGGGCGCGACAAAGTCTGAGGCAACCAGCGATGCCCGACCAGCAGAACAAGCCGGCCCGCTCCGTGCTCCTGCGCATCCCCCTGTTCCGCCTGCTCGCCATCAACCTGGCGATCGGCGCCTGCGCCGCGACGCTCCTCGTCGGCGGCCTGCTCTGGCTCAACCCCGGACATCTGCGCGAGCTGATCTTCGCCGACAGTTCGCCCGGCATTGCGCTCGCGCTGCTGCTCGCCTCCTTCCTCATCACCTTCGGCTCGGCCGCGATGGGCAGCGCGATCATGGCGCAGGGGCACAAGGAGGACGGAGGCAAAGGCGGCGGACATGGATCGCGACTCGCCGTGCAGGAAGTGGCGCAGCGCACGCGCGCACGTTGAGACATCAGCGCGACGATGGAACTCGCTTTTGCGGAGCGGGATCACACTGTCTGCGCGCAGGCGGGAAGAGGTGCAGGTTGGCGCGCCTTCCGACACAGCACGGCACGCGCGTTGCATCGCGAAGCCGGCAAGATGAACAAATTGATTTGACGTTCTAAACAATTGCTTCGACGTGGATGGTAATCACACGTCGCAACCACCGCATATCTGATCCGCTGGCTGCGACATCGACGCCGCCACGATTTGCCTTGCCATCGCAGGGCACCTTCTATAGCCTTCTATTTTAGGTTGTCGCCCCGCCAGCCCCGGGCGACACTGAAGACCAGAAATAGACGGCGGGCTTCGGCCCGCCGTTTATTGAGGCAAGCGTTGCCTGAACAAGGGTTGGTTGAGCAAGGTCTCGCCAGATTGCAACAGGCGCCCGCCGCCCTCCCCGCAGTCCGATTTCAATTAGCCGCATCGATCCCCGTCGCGCTCGGGCCTGGACTGACGTCGGTGGCCGCCAAAGTCATTTGACTGCGGCCCTCCAATCGACGACAAGCCGCCATGGCCAAGAAACCCGGAACCAATCCCAAAGGCGAATTCGCCTTCTTCAACGTCTTCTATGAAGACGATTCCCAGCGCTCCAACCGCCGCGTCCCCTCAGAGCTGCTCGGCGGCCTCGACGGCGACGAACCCGCGCGCAACTTCATCATGGAGCAGGACCGCGAGATCGCCGAAAAGAGCGGCCGCCCCGCGCTCGAGATCAAGCGGATCGAGCGGGTCGGGGTGAAGAAGAAGTAGGGCTTCAAGCTCTCCCCGTCATTGCGAGCGCAGCGAAGCGATCCAGAAATCCTTCCGCGGAAATACTCTGGATTGCTTCGCTGCGCTCGCAATGACGGCAAACAAAAACGGCGGGCCTCGGCCCGCCGTTTTCGTTTTGAAGGATGCTTGGATCAATTGTCCAAAAAGCTCCGCAGCTTCCGGCTCCTCGACGGATGCTTCAGCTTTCGCAGCGCCTTTGCCTCGATCTGGCGAATACGCTCTCTGGTCACCGAGAACTGCTGCCCGACTTCTTCCAGCGTGTGGTCGGTGTTCATGCCGATGCCGAAGCGCATGCGCAGCACGCGCTCTTCGCGCGGGGTGAGCGAGGCCAGAACGCGCGTGGTGGTTTCGCGCAGGTTGGACTGGATCGCGGCGTCGATGGGGAGGATCGCGTTCTTGTCCTCGATGAAATCGCCGAGGTGTGAATCCTCTTCGTCACCGACGGGCGTTTCGAGCGAGAGCGGCTCTTTCGCGATCTTGAGGACCTTGCGCACCTTCTCCAAGGGCATGCCGAGCTTTTCGGCCAGCTCTTCCGGGGTCGGCTCGCGGCCGATCTCGTTGAGCATCTGGCGGGACGTGCGCACGATCTTGTTGATGGTCTCGATCATGTGCACGGGAATGCGGATGGTGCGGGCCTGGTCGGCGATCGAGCGGGTGATCGCCTGCCGGATCCACCACGTGGCGTAGGTCGAGAACTTGTAGCCGCGGCGGTACTCGAACTTGTCGACCGCCTTCATCAGGCCGATGTTGCCTTCCTGGATCAGGTCGAGGAATTGCAGGCCGCGGTTGGTGTATTTCTTGGCGATCGAGATCACGAGACGGAGGTTGGCTTCCACCATCTCCTTCTTGGCCTGACGTGCTTCGCGCTCGCCCTTCTGCACGGAATGCACGATCTTGCGGAACTCGACGATCTCGAGGCCGGTCAGGGCTGCAAGCTGATGCACCTCGTGACGGAGGTCCTTGATGCGGTCCTTCTCGTGATGGACGAAGTTCTTCCAGCCCTTGGCCGAGAGTTTCGAGACACGGTTGAGCCAGCGCGGATCGAGCTCCGAGCCGGTGTAGTTGCGCAAAAAGTCCTCGCGCGCGACGCCGTGGCTGTCGGCAAGGCGCATCAGGCGGCCCTCGTGCGAGACGAGGCGCTTGTTGATGTCGTAGAGCTGCTCGACGAGTGAGTCGATGCGCGCCTGGTTGAGGCGCAGCGACTTCACCTCGACGATGATCTCGTCCTTCAGTTTCTTGTACTTGCGCTCCTGGTGCGGCGAGAGCGACTCGTTCTGGAGCTGGTTCTGGATGTCCTGCTCCTGAAGCTTGCGCAGCTTCTTGTAGCTGTCGGCGATCTTGTCGAAGATCTCGACCACCTTCGGCTTGAGCTCGGCCTCGATGGCCGCGAGCGACATCTGGTTCTCGAACTCGTCGTCGTCCATGTCGGACTCGGCCGCGGCCTCGCCCGGATCCTTCTCCTCGCCGGCTTCCGTGCCGC
>NZ_LBJU01000110.1:0-128664 GCF_028128835.1 Bradyrhizobium sp. CCBAU 65884
CACCGCCGGCGCGCGGCAGGCGAGGCCGCCGCGCGTGCTGGCGCCGCAGCGCGCGCTCGCCGACATCGCGCGCGTGTTGCGGATGCGATCGGCACTCATGCGGTGATGCCTTGCATGGCCTCGGCCCGTTCGCGCTCGCCGGCGTTGCCGGACGGCACCGGTCCCGCCTCTATCGCGGTGCCCGGCTCGGGAGCGATGAGATGCGCATGCTGCGCGACATTCCCCACGATCGCGCTGCCGCCGTCCTGTACCGACAGGTTCTGCACCGTGATCGGACGCTCGCCGTTGCCGCGGTGGCGGTTGAGGGCCTCCATTTGGGCTGCGAAGGTGCGGGCCAGCCGGGTCAATGTGCGCGAAATGCCCTCCTGCTGCGGGATGCCTTCGGCGAAGGCGAGACGGCAGGCAAAGCGCATGGTCGCGACGTGGACGGACACCATCTGCGCCGTCAGCATGGTCTCGAGAGAATTCCGCGGCGCGATGCCTTTCATCATCGAGATCATGAAGGCGAGATTGTCCTCATCGGGCTTCTGCAGGATCACGCTGGCTTTCGTCAATTGCTTGAGGATGCCATGCAGAGCGTCTTGATCGACGGCACCGAGCGCCTCGCCCATCAAGTGCTCGCCGGTCTCCGCGTCCGGATGCTGAATTGCGATCCGTTGTCCGGTGAGCTTGACCCGGGGGGTGGGCCTGCTGCCGTACCTGACGATTGGCGTCGTGCTGTTGCGTGTCATGGCTGTTGTCATGTCGATGTCTCCTTCGAGCCCACGGCATGCGCGAGCCGGCCCCTCTGGTGCGAGCCGACCCTCTCGGTTGCCGTGCGGCGATTGCGTTTTTAAATGTCGATGCTGGGCTTGTGCGCGATCGAAGCGAGGCCCACATGATCGTGGAGGCCGGGTGCTGACGCGGATCGCGATGATGGCATTATGCCTGTTTTGCCCGACGAGTCAAAATCGTTTCGTAACATCCGAAGCTCGCGGCCTGGCGTAAGTCCTTGTTCCGACAGGGGCCGTCTACTGTGCATGGGGTTGTTTTCGCATTTTTTGCTTGGAGGCGGCGCGCACGTGCCGTGCGGCGGAATGCGGGCGCCCGAACACGATTGCGAAATCCGGCGTGACCGCTATTCATGATCTTCACATGCGTCGCACCAACAAGCCTGCACAAGCGGCGCTGCTGATGTCTGGGGAGAGAACCAATGCAACGAACCGCCCGCCTGCTGGCCGTCATCGCCGGATTGTGCGCCGCTGCGCTGTCGACGCAGGCCTCGGCGCAGAAATATCCGGTGCGGCCGGTCAAAATCATGGTCGGCTTCAGCGCCGGTGGGCCGGTCGACGTCGTCGCGCGCATCATCGGCGATCGCCTGGGCAACAAGCTCGGGCAGCCCTTCGTGGTCGAGAACCGCGCCGGCGCCAACGGCATGATTGCGGCCGAAGGTGTCGCGCATGCGGAAGGCGACGGCTACACCATGCTCGCTTGCAACTCCTCCACCATCACGCTCAACAAGACGCTATTCAATGATATCCGCTACGATCCGGAAAAGGACTTCGCGCCGCTGACGACCGTCGTCTCGGCGCCGCTCGTGCTCGTGGTCAATCCGGAGAATCCCAAGACGGCAAACGTCAAGACTGTCGCCGATCTCGTCGCCGCGGCAAAGTCCGCACCCGGTGCGCTGGCTTACGGCTCGGGCGGCAACGGCAACCTTGCCCATCTCGCCATGGAGCTGCTCAGCCAGAAGGCCGGCATCAAGCTGATCCACGTGCCCTATCGCGGCGGTTCGGCCGCCGAGGTCGGCATCCTCGCCCAGGAGGTGCTGGCCGTGTTCGATCCGCTCTCCGCCGTGCCGCTGGTCAAGGCCGGAAAGTTGCGCGCGCTCGCGGTGTCGTCGGCCGAGCGGCTGCCGGCGCTGCCCGATGTGCCGACCGTCGCGGAAGCCGGCTTCCCCGGCTTCGACATCTCGTTCTGGGTCGGCTTCTTCATGCCGAAGTCGACGCCGGCGCCGATCCTGGAGACGCTGCACCGGGAGATCGCCGCGGCCGCGAAGGATCCGCCGGTCGCGGAGAAGCTCGGTTCGCAGGGCGTGGTCAGCGTGCTGACCCCGGCCGAGTACGCCGCGAAGATCGCGAAGGAGACCAAGGAGCTCGCCGAGGTCGTCGCTGCCGCGGACATCAAGGCGGAGTAGGGAGCGCACCTGTTTCCATCGCTATTCACCGCCGGCCAGCTGCGCCAGCCGATCGAGCAGCGGGCGTTGTCCTGCGTTGATCTTCTCCCGCGCCTCTTCGAGCGTGAACCATTCGGCACGGTCGACCTCCGGGAAGACTTGCCGTTTGCTGCTGCGCGGCGGCCATTCCAGCTCGAACGTGTTGCTGTGGATGCTGTGCACGTCGATATCGAGCTCGGCGGCGAACGCGGTGACGAGCTTGCCGCCGCGCTGCTTGACCTCGCCAAGCGCGATCAGCGGCACGGACAGCTCGAATCCCAGCTCCTCGGCAAATTCCCGTCGCGCGGCGGTCTCCGCATCTTCTTCGTCCGCATACTCGCCCTTGGGGATCGACCAGGCGCCGAGATCCTTGTTGCGCCAGAACGGCCCGCCGGGATGAACGAGAAGGATCTCGATCGCCCGGCGTTTGCGATAGGCGATGATCCCGGCACTCTTCGATGGCATCGCAGGTTCCGTGCAGAAGCGGTCCGCTTTGTCTCGGGAAAAAGTGGAACCGGCCGTTTTAGCGCAGGTTAGTAGCCAACGTTCGTTTGATAAAAGGGAGTGAACCATGATCCGCCTGTTGGCAACCACCGCATTAGGGCTGGTGCTGGCGAACGCCGCCTTCGCGCAATCGCCAAGCACGACCACGAAGTCTGAGCAGACGCCGCAATCCCAATCAAGTTCCACGGCGCCAGCGACGACCTCGCCATCCGGCGCGACCGGCACGCCGCAGACCACATCGCAGCCGCAGCAATCACCGTCGACAGGAACCTCGGCACAGACGACGCAGAGCACCGCGCCGTCCTCCGGGGCTGCCAATTCCGGATCGAGCACGTCCAATGCTGCGAACAGCACGGACACCTCGCGGCCGCAGAGCGGCACGGCAAGCTCGAACACGACCGGCAACCAGCCCGCGACCCAGCAGGGCGCCAACCCGCCGCCGGCAAACACGAACCAGGCGCAGGATCGGTCCAATCCGCCGCCGGCCAATAGCAATCAGGCGCAGCAGGCGCCCGCTGCATCCGGGACCAACCAGGCTCAGCAGGCACCGACGGCGCCAACCGGCAATCAGGCGCAGGGCGAGCGGTCTGGGACCAACTCTCAGGCGGCTGCGCAGACCAACGTCAATCTGAACCGCCAGCAGGAGACGAAGATCAGCGCCTCGATCTCGCATCTGAACGTCCGGCCGCTGACCAGCGTCAATTTCTCGCTGAATGTCGGCACGGTGGTGCCGCGCGATGTGCACCTCTCGACCCTTCCGCCTGATGTCGTCGAGATCGTGCCGCAGTATCGCGGCTACAGCTTCGCGCTGGTGAAGGATGAGATCGTCGTGGTGGATCCTGCGACCTACAAGATCGTGACGGTGCTGCCGTATTCGGGGAAATCCACGGCAACGACGACGTCGACCGCCCGCGAGCGCAGCGCCAGCAAGTTCTCTGACCGCGATCGCGATGCGATCCGCAAGCATGCGAAAGCTCGTCCCGAGGGCCGGAGCGAACGGCAGACCACCGGAAGCACCGCACGCACCGAGATCCATGTCGGCGATCGCGTCCCTGATAGCGTCGAGGTCGAGGAATTTCCGAGCACGGTCTACCGTGATGCGCCCGACCTGCGGGAGTACCGCTACATCCATCGCGATACCCGGACTTATGTCATCGAGCCTCGCGAACGACGCGTGATCGAGGAGATCGATTAGTTCATCGCCGTCGGAAGCCGCCCACCGGGCGGCTTCTCGATTTGTGCGTCAGATCGCCGAACGTTCGCGTGCCGCGATACGGATGGCGCGAGCCTTGGTGCCCTTCGCCGCGCGGGCTGCAATCATGCTCCTCGCCTTGCCACGGGCCGAGGCGCTTTTGTGGAGCAGGGATACGAACCGCTTGCGCGCGCGGTTTGTCGACAGGCGCGCCGCAAGCTGTTCGGCCTTGCGAATGATGGTCGCGACCGAGGGTGTCAGGTTCACCGGGACCCAGGCGACATCCTTGGCCTTGGAGAGGCTGCCGATGCCTTCGCACGGCGCCTCGCGCGGCAGGTCGATCCTGATCGCGAGCGCCTCCGACCGCTCGGTCCAGTCCTCAGCCTTGGTGCCGGTGATGATGCGGACATAGTCGCGCGTCTCACGGGGCAGCTCGCTCTCCTTGGCGAGCCACTTCTGAACGCGGCCGGGACCGGCATTATACGCAGCCGCGGCGAGTCCGAGATTGCCGAAATCGTCGCGAAGCTTGCGCAGGAATTTTGCCGATGCGGGCAGCGCCTTCATGGGATCGAAGGGATCGTCGAGTCCGACTTCGGCGGCCGTCCCAGGCATGAACTGCGCCACGCCCTGGGCGCCGGCCTGGCTCACCTCGTTGGACTTGAAGCGGCTCTCCTGCCAGAGCAGGCGGGCAAAGAATGGCACGGGAATGCCGCTGGCCTCGGCGGCCTCGCGAAGCGCGTGGCAAAATCGCTCGGTCGGGGAAACCGGCGCCTGTGGGGCTGGCTCGTCCGCGCGGGGCGGCTCGATCACCTGCTCATAGGCGGCACGCGCGTTGGCGAGCTCGATGGCCTGCACACTTGCGAGGAAGAGTTCGACCACCGGAACAAGTGGGGAGGCCCGATTGTTTTGAATAACGGCGCGGTCGAAAGTTGATGTTTGCCGGGACGCCGACGGATCGAGGTCGCACATCAGAATCAAGAACGCGGCGCAAGCCGCGATGACAAATCGCATTTGCGGAGACAACCTCGAACTGTGGGATGAACGGCCAGCGGTGCGCCGGCGATAAGAAGTTATTAACCGTCCGATTGCGGCAAAGCTGCGGTCTCGTCGGTTCCTTCGGTGTTACTACGGTGTTCCCAAACAGAAACTTCCCGCGGTTTCGCGGACCTCTATTTTTCGAATTGGACGAGCGATCATGATGCGATGGATGCTTGGCGCGGTGATGTCGCTGTGGCTCATCTGCCCGGTGCTCGCGGGCAATCTCGATGCAAAAGCGGTGAATGATGCCGCGCGGCCCGCAAAACAGCCGGCCACCGACAAGCTCAACGCATCGGTGGTGAAGCTTCAGGTCCTGCTCGATCGTGCGCAATTCTCGCCCGGCGAGATCGACGGCAAGCTCGGCGAGAACGCGCAGAAGGCGCTGAAGGCATTTGCCGAGCAGAACGGTATCGCATCCGAGAAGGGAATTGCGCCCGAACTCTGGGACAAGCTGACGGCAGCGAGCGAGGGAGCCATTGTCGTCGACTACAAGATCGACGAGGCCGACGTAAAAGGACCTTTCCTGAAGGAACTGCCGGCCAGGCTCGAGCAGATGAGGTCGCTGAAGGCGCTGAGCTACACCAGCGCGCTCGAGGGGCTCGCCGAGAAATTCCACATGAGCGCGGATCTGCTCAAGGTGCTCAATCCGGGAAAATCCTTTGACAAGGCCGGCGAGACGATCGTCGTTGCGAATGTTTCCGCGCGAAAAGAGCTGCCTCGCATTGCACGGCTCGAGGTCGACAAGAAACAGGGGACGCTCAAAGCGTTCGACGGGAGTGGTGCTCTGCTCGCGTTCTACCCGGCTTCAATCGGTAGCCCGGATCGTCCGACGCCGAGTGGCACACTCAAGGTCACAAGCACCAACGAGAAGCCGACCTACCACTACAATCCCGAGTACAAGTTCAAGAGCGTAAAATCCAGGGAGCCGTTCGACATCAAGCCAGGCCCGAACAATCCGGTGGGATCGTACTGGATCGGGCTGTCGGCGCAGGGCTATGGCATCCACGGGACGGCGGAGCCCGACAGGGTCGGCAAGTCGGCGTCCCACGGCTGCGTCAGGCTGACCAATTGGGACGCCCGCACGCTCGGCGACAACACCAAGCGTGGTACGCCCGTCGTCTTCCTCGATGCGCCGACGGAATCTTCCTCGAAGCAGAAGGACAAGACGCCCGGCAGGCGCGCCGCGAATTAGTTCTTGCTAGTCCTTGGGGAAATCCTTGCGCATCGCCATCTCGGCGGCATCGCCCGGCGACAGCACGGTCTGATCGAAGGCCGCTTGCGGCTTCGTCATGATGTCGTAGAGCGAGATGCCCTTGATCGGCTTGCCCATGAGCTCGCGGACGCAGTCGGCGAGCGTGCCGTTGTAGACGAGATAGGGCGGACCTCGGTCCTTCTGCCTCTCGCCCTTCAGCGACGGCCACTTCTTCAATTCGGCCGGGGCGTCATAGGCGATCGGCGATCCCTCTTTGAACATGCGTCGGGTCCCGGTGGCTTGGATTGCAGGGAATCCTAGAGCCGCCGGGTAAACACGCGTTAAAGAATTAGTTCAAATCAGGCGGCAATGAAGGCGAGCAGGGTGCCGTTGGCCTTGGCCGGCGGCACACAGAGCGCAGCCCCGCTGCGCACGGCGGCGGACCCCAGCGCCCTCTCGGTCGCGGACAGATCGCCGCTGACGAGCACCAGCGCAGCGCCGCCGCGGTCGGAAAGGCCCGCGAGCGGCACGCCCGGATAGCGTTTGGCGAGCTGGTCCAGCGTCAGATAGACGAAGTCGGCCCGATCGCCGCCGGAGGGCACCGTGACCGCGCCGTCGGCCTCCGCCTTCGGTTCGCGGTCGATCAGCCTGCCGAGATGCGCGGCGTCCTTTGCCGGCTCCGGCGTTGCGATCAGCGTCTGCCTGATCCGCTTCGCCGCATTGGCGTGCTTCATCAACTCGGGAATCCAAACCGTGTCACGCGTCTTGTGCTGGCAGGCGAAGATGCGTACCCCGCCGGGCGCTTCCGCTGTCGGCCACATGAAAGTGCGGAATTTGGCCGCCGAGACCGTGCCGTTGGGCAAGGTTACCGGCCGCTCGAAATCGGTCGGGCCGATCGGCGTCAGGCCGCGTGCGCGGATCTCCTCCGCGCCTTCAGCGGAATCGACCGCGGTGAAGGCGATACGCTCGATGCCTTCGCCGCGCTTGTCGAGGAAGGCGCGCGCCGGCACATTGTGCTCGGTCGCGACGAGCACGCCGAGCAGCTCCATATAATCGGGGTCGAACATGATGGTGTAATTGCCGGTGCCCATATGCGCGCTGTGGGTGCCGCGCGGCGACACGGTGAAGCCGAGCTGGCGGTAGTTCTCGGCAGCCTTGTCGAGGTCCTGAACCATGACCACGGCGTGGTCGATACCGATGATGTTCTTGAGGGCCACTGTTCTTTCCCCGCGCATGCAAATGACTTTGGGCCGCGTCGGCGGCCGCTGGTCCTGTCTACGCCGGATAGGCGGTCAAGTCATTTTCAATTCAGCAGGAGATGCGGAATTTCATTCCGCGGATCTGTCGACGCACGGCAGCATCAGCGAGCCTGCTCGAGATAGGCGGCAAGGATCGCACGTTCCTGGCTGGTCATCTCGGTGATGTTGCCCGGTGGCATCGCGCTGGACCAGGCCGCGACCCGGCCGATCAGGCGGATGTTGCGATGGATGTGCTCGGGCGCATCGAGCAGGATGCCCTTCGGCGCGGTCACGATGCCGGCCCAGACCGGCTCGGCGGCATGGCACATGCTGCAACGGGACATCACGATCTCCTCGACCGCGGCAAGGGTCGGCTGTGTCGGCAGTGCGCCCGACTTGACCTCGCGCGGTCCTGCGGCGGAGAGGAAGAGGATCGCAATCACGCTGATTGCTGCGACGCCCCACACCCACCATGGCGATTTCCGCCCCGCGTGGCGCTTGTTGAAGAAGTGGCGGATCACGGGGCCGAGCGCCAGGATGATCGCGACGATGACCCAGTTGAAGCGCGTGGCGTAGAGCAGGGGATAGTGGTTGCTGATCATCAGCACGACCACGGGCAGCGTCAGGTAGTTGTTGTGGACCGAGCGCTCCTTGCTGGCTTTGCCGAGCCTTGGATCCGGCACCTGTCCCGCGATCAGGCTGGCCACGATCTTCTTCTGGTTCGGGATGATCAGCGCGAAGACGTTGGCGACCATGATGGTGCCGATGATGGCGCCGATCTGGTTGAAGGCGCCACGGCCGCTCAGCACATGGGTGAAGGCATAGGTCAGCGCGACCAGGAACAGATAGCCGCCGATGGCGAAGGGCAGCTCGCGCTGGGCAAGGCCGGTACGGCAGGCGGCTTCATAGAGCAGCCACGCCAGTGCCAGGCTCGCAAGGCTGAACAGGCCGGCCTGGAACGGCGTGAGGTAGAGGATCGATTTGTCGATCAGGAACAGATCGGCCTCGAGATAATAAACCACCACCATCAGCGCGAAGCCGGACAGCCAGGTGGTGTAAGCCTCCCATTTGAACCAGGTGAGCTCGTCCGGCATCTGGGAGGGTGCGACCAGATATTTCATGATCCGGTAGAAGCCGCCGCCATGGACCTGCCAGGCTTCGCCCTGGACGCCGTCGGGCAGGTCACTCGTTCGGTTGCCCTTGGGCCTGAGGCTGAGGTCGAGGGCGATGAAATAGAAGGAACTGCCGATCCAGGCGATCGCCGCCACCACGTGGAGCCAGCGCAGCAGCAGGCTCGCCCATTCCGATATGATGGATCCCCACATGATCATCCCGTCAATTGCGACAGCGATGCCGCAGCTTTGATGACCGCAACCCCCGCCCTTACAATGTGTCGCACCTATCGGCGGGGTTTTCCAGTACGATGGGCGCAGCTGATGCACATCGTGCGGGCATCAGGTGACGTGGGATGCGGCAGAGCTTCGACGTGTCGCGGTGGTATCGATGTTCGAGAGATTGCAGGCCGGGAGGACAATTTGAAGAGCAGAATTTTGTCCGTCGCGATATCCGCGGGGCTACTGATTGCTACCGGTGCGCAGGCCGAG
Organism: Bradyrhizobium sp. CCBAU 65884; assembly: GCF_028128835.1. Lineage (NCBI taxonomy): Bacteria > Pseudomonadati > Pseudomonadota > Alphaproteobacteria > Hyphomicrobiales > Nitrobacteraceae > Bradyrhizobium > Bradyrhizobium sp. CCBAU 65884. The sequence goes on from NZ_LBJU01000110.1 coordinate 8,963, forward strand.
CCGGTGTTGCAGGGCAAGGACGCTTATGGTGATTGGCAAGCCGACAAGCCAGGCACGGTCAGGCTGATCCGGCCGCAGGATCTGGTCAGGCCCGGCGCCACGCGCTCGGTTGCGAGCTCGTCACGCGTGGTGCCGCGCCCGGCCGAGGCTGCGCTTCAGGTGCCGGCGGGGTTCAAGATCGAGCTGTTTGCCGAAGGCCTGCGCGCGCCGCGCATCGTGCGGGTGGCGCCGAACGGCGACGTCTTTGTCGCGGAGACGCGGGCCGGCACCATTCGCGTGCTTCGTGCCGGGGAGGGCAACAAGATCGCGACCAATGAAGTGTTCGCCAGCGGACTGAGGCAGCCATTCGGCATCGCCTTCTTCCCGAACGGTGACAATCCGCAATGGGTCTATGTCGCCAACACCGACAGCGTCGTCCGCTTTCCCTATCAGGCCGGCGATCTCAAGGCGCGCGGCAAGGCCGAGACGATCGTGCCGAGCCTGCCGCATGACGGCGGCCATTCCACCCGCGACATCGTCTTCACGCCTGACAACAAGCGCATGCTGGTCTCCGTCGGCTCGCTCAGCAACGTTGCGGAAGGTTTGGGCACGCCGCCGGGCGGGATGGAGGCGTGGTCGAAAACGCAACCGCTCGGCGCGGCCTGGGCAAGTGAGACCGAACGCGCGGCGGTGCTGGCTTTCAATCCCGATGGCAAGGAGCGGAAGATCTACGCCACCGGCATCCGCAATTGCGTTGGTCTCGCAATTCAGCCGCAAACCGGTCTGCCCTGGTGCTCGACCAACGAGCGGGACGGCCTCGGTGACGATCTCGTCCCCGACTATGTGACCAGCGTGAAGGAAGGCGCATTCTACGGCTGGCCCTGGTTCTATATCGGCGCCAACGAGGACCCGCGCCATGCCGGTGCGCGGCCGGACATCAAGGACAAGGTGACGGTCCCCGACGTGCTGGTGCAGCCGCACTCGGCCTCGCTCGGCATGGCCTTCTATCAGGGCACGCAGTTTCCGCCCGAGTATCAGAGCGACGCCTTCGCGGCCGAGCATGGCTCCTGGAACCGGTCGAAGCGCACCGGCTACAAGGTGATCCGCATCCGGATCAAGGACGGCAAGCCGACGGGTGAGTACGAGGATTTCGTCACGGGTTTTGTCGTGAGCGACACGGAGGTGTGGGGCAGGCCGGTGGGAGTAGCCGTGGCGAAGGATGGATCGCTGCTGGTGTCGGAGGACGGCAACGGCACGATCTGGCGGGTGACGCACGCGCCGCAGTGACGGTGCACCCCTCCAGGGGAGGGTAAGAAAGGCGCTCGCCTGACCTACCCCCGTCTCACGCTGGCTCCACCATCCACCGGCAGCGTCACGCCCGTAATGAAGTTCGCCTCATCCGACGCCAGAAACAGCGCGGCGTTGGCGACATCCCATCCGGTGCCCATCTTCCGACGCAGCGGCACCTTGCCGTCGCGTTCGGCTTCGACCTCGGCGCGGGTCTTGTGCCATTCACGGGCGCGGGTGTCGACGGCCATCGGTGTGTTCATCAGGCCGGGCAGGATGACGTTGGCGCGGATGCCGAATTCGGCGTTCTGGTAGGCGAGCTGTTCGGTGAAGGCGATCATCGCCGACTTCGTCGCCTTGTAGGCGACATAGGGATAATTCGTGATCGCCGCCATCGAGGAGATGTTGATGATGGCGCCGCTGCCCTGCGCGCGCATGATCGGGATCACCTCTTTCGCCGCCAGAATGCAGCTCTTCAGATTGATGGCGACGACGCGGTCGAACGCTTCCTCGGTCAATTGCAGCAGCTCGGCATCGCCGCCGGACAGGCTGACGCCGACATTGTTGTGCAGCACGTCGATCCGCCCCCAGCGCGACTGCGCGTCCTTAACCATCGCCTTGATGTCGGCCGACTTCGTGACGTCGGCCTTGAAGGCCGCGGCGGTGCCATGTTTCGCGGTGATCAACGCCACCGTTTCCTGCGCCGATTCCAGATGATGATCGACGCACAAGACCTTTGCGCCCTCGCGCGCGAAGGTCAGCGCGGTGGCGCGGCCATTGCCCATGCCTTCGCCGGGGCTCTGTCCGGCCCCGACGACGATGGCGACCTTGTTCTTCAAGCGCATTTCGGTTCACTCCCTGATCCGGACTTCCCATTATTTTCGTGCAGATTAGCAATCGCCCCGACCGGAGAGAAGGGCGCGGCTTTTGCGTTCATGTCATTGACATCGCATGGATTTGCATGTTGCGCCGGCCCAACGCGCATGGCTGGCCCTCGCGGTTCAGGAACCGTTCTGAGGTCGCCGCGTTTGTTGCGGAGCCTTTCCCGCGCTAGGCTCTGTCTTGGGGCTTCCCAACCGCCAGTGGCTTGCCGATGAATCTGCTCGACCCACAAGGGCCCGTGGCTGCGGCCAACAGCACGATTCTGGTCGATTCCGTCTTCATCATGCTCGTGATCGTGGTGCCGACCATTTTCGCGATTCTCGGTTTTGCGTTCTGGTTTCGCGCCTCGAATCCAAAAGCGCGCTACCAGCCTGACTTCGTCTATTCCGGCCGCGTCGAGATGGTGGTGTGGGCGATCCCTGCGCTCACCGTCATCCTGCTCGGCGGCGTCGCCTGGATCGGCTCGCATCAACTCGATCCCGCAGCACCGGTGCCGGGGACTGGAAGCCCGGTGCGCATTCAAGCGGTCTCGCTCGACTGGAAATGGCTGTTCATCTATCCGGACCAGCGCATCGCCACCGTCAACACGCTGACGGTGCCGGCCGGCGCCGAGCTGAACTTTCAGCTGACGTCGTCGAGCGTGATGAACACGTTCTTCATCCCGCAGCTCGGCAGCATGATCTACACCATGAACGGCATGGTGACGAAGCTGAACCTGCGCGCCGACAACGAAGGCAAGCTGCAGGGGTTGTCCGCGCATTTCTCCGGCGACGGCTTTCCCGACATGATGTTCGACGTCAACGTGGTCTCGCCGCTCGCCTTTCCGGAATGGGTGGCGACCACGGCGAAGACCGATGCCGTGCTGAATGAGGACAGCTACAAGAAGCTGATGCAGCAGGGCGTCGAGAAGGGCAGGCCGACCTACCGTCTCGACGATCCCCGGCTGTTCGATCTGATCGCAACCCAGCACATTCCGCCGGGACCGGGGCCGGAACTGCTCTCCGATGCAGGCCGTCCGCACAGTGGAGGCCACGATGCTCGGTAAGCTCGATTGGTCGGCCATTCCGTTCGATCAGCCCATCCCGCTGGTCGCGGGCGCAGTGGTGCTGGTCGCGATCCTGGGCGTGCTGATCTGGGTCGTGGCGAAGGGGCATCTGCCCTATCTCTGGAGCGAATGGATCACCAGTGTCGATCACAAGCGCATCGGCGTGATGTACATCCTGCTGGCCTCGGTGATGCTGCTGCGCGGTGGCAGCGACGCCATCATGATGCGGATCCAGCAGGCCGTCGCCTACCAGTCGCAGGGCTATCTGCCGCCGGAGCACTACAACCAGATCTTCTCGGCGCACGGTACCATCATGATCTTCTTCGTGGCGATGCCGTTCGTGATCGGGCTGATGAACCTGATCGTGCCGCTGCAGCTCGGCGTGCGCGACGTCGCTTTCCCGACGCTCAACTCGGTCGGGTTCTGGCTGACCGCGACCGGTGCGCTGCTGGTCAATCTCTCGCTCGTGGTCGGCGAGTTCGCGCGCACCGGGTGGCTCGCCTTTCCGCCGCTGTCGGAGCTGTCCTATTCGCCGGGCGTCGGCGTCGACTATTACGCCTGGTCGCTGCAGATATCCGGCGTCGGCACGCTGGTGGCCGGCATCAACCTCGTCACCACGGTGCTGAAGCTACGCACCAAGGGCATGAATTACCTGCGCATGCCGATGTTCTGCTGGACCACGCTGGCCTCGAACCTCCTCATCGTTGCAGCTTTTCCGATCCTTACCGCCACGCTCGCGATGCTGCTGCTCGACCGCTACCTCGGCTTCCATTTCTTCACCAACGAGGCCGGCGGCAACGTCATGATGTTCATGAACCTGATCTGGGCCTGGGGACATCCGGAGGTCTACATCCTCGTGCTGCCGGCCTTCGGCATCTTCTCCGAGGTGGTCTCGACCTTCTCCGGCAAGGGGCTGTTCGGCTATCGCTCGATGGTGCTTGCGACCATGGCGATCTGCGTCATTTCCTTCATGGTCTGGCTGCATCATTTCTTCACGATGGGCGCGGGGCCGGACGTCAATGCCATCTTCGGCATCGCCAGCATGATCATCGCGGTGCCGACGGGCGTGAAGATCTACAATTGGCTGTTCACGATGTATGGCGGCCGCATCCGCTTCGCGACGCCGATGCTGTGGGCGGTCGGCTTCATGGTGACCTTCATCGTCGGCGGATTGACGGGCGTCCTGCTCGCGGTGCCGCCGGCCGACTTCATGCTTCACAACAGCATGTTCCTGGTGGCGCATTTCCACAACGTCATCATCGGCGGCGTGCTGTTCGGCGCCTTTGCCGGCTTCGAATACTGGTTTCCGAAGGCGTTTGGTCTTCGTCTCGACGAACGCTGGGGCAAGCTGGCGTTCTGGTTCACCTTCCTCGGCTTCTTCATCACTTTCATCCCGCTCTACATTGCCGGCATGCTCGGCATGACCCGGCGCATGCAGCATTACGACGTCGCGGCGTGGCGGCCCTGGATGATCGTTGCAGCAATTGGCATGGCCGTGCTGACGATCGGGGTGATCTGCCAGATCGTGCAACTCGTGGTCAGCATCCGCAACCGCGAGTCGCTGCGCGACCGCACCGGCGATCCCTGGGACGGCCGTTCGCTGGAATGGGCGACCTCGTCGCCACCGCCGGTGTTCAACTTCGCCTTCAATCCCGACGTGCGCGGCGAGGACGCCTATTGGGACATGAAAGTCCATGCCCAGCAGCAATCGCTCGAACGCGACAGGCCGGAATACCAGGACATCGAGATGCCCCGGAATTCCCCGACCGGCTTCGTCTGCGCGTTCTTCGCCACCATCATGGGCTTTGCGCTGATCTGGCATATCTGGTGGATGGTGATCCTGGGCGGGATCGGCGCGTTCGCGACCTTCGTCGTGTTCGCCTGGCGCGACCACGACGAATACGTCATTCCCGCGCAGGAGGTCGCCGCGATTGACCGCATCAATATCGAGGAACGACGCAGCCTCGTCAGCGTGGCGGGGCCGGTCTGATGGCGATGACCGCGACCGCCGGCCATGCGCATGCCGATCCCCATCACATCGGGCTCGTCATCGAGCATCCCGGACCCGCTTCGAAGCGGATCGTGACCGCCTACGGCTTCTGGGTCTTCCTGCTGTCCGACATCGTGATGTTCTCCTGCTTCTTCGCGGCCTATGCGGTGCTGTCTGGGCAGACGGCCGGCGGCCCGAAGGGCTCGGAGATCTTCGAGCAGAGGAATGTCGCGATCGAGACGGTCTGCCTGCTGTTGTCGAGTTTTACCTGCGGCATGGCCAGCATTGCCGCCGATGTGCGCAACCGGTTCTGGTTCTATCTCGGCATGGGCGTGACTTGTCTGTTGGGACTCATATTCCTGACGATCGAATTCCGCGAATTCGCCGACCTCGTCGCGCGCGGCTATGGCCCGTCGCGCAGCGCGTTCCTGACCGCGTTTTTCTCGCTGGTCGGCTGCCACGGCCTGCATGTCTCGGCCGGCGTGCTGTGGCTGCTCACCATGATGGCCCAGGTGTTCGCGAAAGGCTTTCGCGCCGATGTCCTGCGCCGGATGATGTGCTTTGCGCTGTTCTGGCACGCGCTCGACATCGTCTGGGTCGGGGTGTTCTCCGTCGTCTATTTGCTTGGGAGTGCCGCATGAGCGATCAGAGCCACGCGCGGAGCGACCACGACCTCGCGCCGGGCGAGGAAGAGCAACACAGTGTCGGCACCCGTATTCTTGGCTACGTCGTCGGCCTTGTCCTGGCGCTGCTGCTCACGGCGACGTCGTTCTTCATCGCCGGCACCGATCTGGTCTGGCAGCCCTCCATCCCGGTTGCGTTGATCGTGCTGGCGATCGCGCAGATGGGGGTCCATCTGGTGTTCTTCCTGCACATCACGACCGGTCCCGACAACACCAACAACGTGCTGGCGCTGGCCTTCGGCCTGCTGGTGGTCTTCCTGGTGGTGGGCGGCACGGTCTGGATCATGGCGCATCTGAATGCGAACATGCCGCCGATGGACCAGATCATGCGGATGCAGTGATAGAGCCGCCCAAAAAAGAAGAGCCGCTTGTTGTGACAAGCGGCCCAAGTCTAGGGAGGAAACGCCCAAGCAGGGCAATCGGGCCGGAGCCGGATTGCTGCCAAGGAAACGCTCGCGCAAGCGCTTGCGTTACCTTTATGAGTGCAGCAACTCGCGAAGGAGTTCAATTCCGGATCAATACGGTCCCGGTCTACTACTCACGGATGCGTGAGGAAATTATTCACTTCGGCCGGCGGCAGTTATAGGCCTTGCGGAAGCCGGCCGCCTGGGCGTCGTCCTCCGAACAGAACCAGCGGTCCGGCTTGGTGGTCGCCGGGTAGCTCGGGCAACCCCGCAAATGATAGATGCCGATATTGCCGGTGACGCGTGCGCGCACCGCGAGCTTTCCCTTGATGCTGCAACTCGGCGGCATCGTCAGCTCCTCCGGGAACAGCACGGCCCGAATTTCCTTGTCGCGGTCCGGGCGGCAGGCGGCGCCCAGCAGTGCGCCGTCCTTCTTGCCCGCGCGGAAGTCTTGCGGTGCAACAAAACAGCCCTTCCAGATCCCGGCGGCAGCTGACTTGGCCTCGGCCACGGCCGGCTTGACGTTCGCCTTGATCGGCTCCCGCGCAACGGCAAAGCCGAGCTTGACCAGCTGTTCGTTCAAGCTGGCCTTGTCGCCCTCAGCCGTGCAGATCGCGCGGTGCCGTTTGCCAAAACTCTTCTCCGGCCCGACATCGTCACAGCGCACGGAGCGCTTGTTGATCAGCTTCGCCAGCTGGTCGCGAGCCTCGATGCCGCAGGTCCAGGGATCGGCGTGGTCGTCGATGCAGACCTGGTCGAGCTCGGGCGCGTCGACGCCGTCGAGCCGGTAGGTAACGTCGCCAAGCTGGATGGAGTTGCCGTCGCGGACTGTCGCGGCGGCGGTCAGCGCGGAAGCCGGCTCGGAAGACGCCAGGACTCCGGACAAGGCGAAAAAGAAAACGAGCGCAAAGGCGCGGGCGGCGGCAAAGACATTTCGGAAGGACATACGGTCTCGCTATCGATTGCTCGTGCGCCTGTTCCTAGCATCCGGATGTGGCGATACCAATGGTCTGCACCCTGCGAAGTGCGACATTCCGGCCCCGCGGCTTTACTCCCCGCCCGCTCTGACCCTATCGTTCGCGGGCCTTGCGGACCGTGCAGGCCGAATCGCCCGGGAAGCGGCGAGGGCGGGAGGAAAAGGTTGCGATGAAAGACCCCGTGGACGTGCTGATCATCGGCGCCGGCGCTTCGGGCGCGGCGGTGGCGTGGTCGCTGGCCGAGACCAAGATGCACATTCTCTGCCTGGAGCAGGGCGGCTGGATGAACCCGGCGGAATATCCCAGCACCGGCCGCGACTGGGAAGCCAAGTTCTACGGCGAGTGGTCGTCGAGCCCGAATATCCGCGGCCGGCCCGAGGACTATCCGATCAACGACGACAATTCGCCGATCAAGGTCGTGAACTACAATGCGGTCGGCGGCTCCACGGTGATGTACACCGCGCACTGGCCGCGGCTGCATCCCTCCGATTTCAAGGTGCGGACGCTGGACGGCGTCGCAGACGACTGGCCGATCGACTACGACGCGCTGACCCCGTTCTTCGAGGAGAACGACCGGATCATGGGCACGTCGGGCTTGTCAGGCGATCCGCTCTCGCCGCTGACGCATCCGCCGATGCCGCAACAGCCGCTCGGATTGTCCGGCGCCATCATCGGCAAGGCCATGAACAAGCTCGGCTGGCACTGGTGGCCGTCAGACACGACGGTCGCGACGATGGATTATGAGGGCCGGGCGCGATGCATCAATCTCGGCCATTGCACGCCGGCCTGCGCGCAGGGCGCGAAATCCTCCACCGACATCACCTATTGGCCGCAGGCGATTCGCGCCGGCGTCGAGCTGCGCACTCATTGCCGGGTGCGCGAGATCACCACCGACGAGAACGGTATGGCTTCGGGCGTGGTCTATTACGACAAGGACGGCATCGAGCAGTTCCAACCCGCGCATGTCGTCATCATCGCCTGCAACGGCGTCGGCACGCCACGGCTATTGCTGAATTCAGCGTCTTCGCGTTTTCCGAATGGCCTTGCCAATTCGTCGGGCCTCGTCGGCAAGAACTTGATGTTCCATCCCTACGCGCAGATCTACGGCTATGTAAAAGAACCGACCGATAGCAACCGCGCGCCGCCGACCTGCCTGTGGAGCAAGGAGTGGTACGACACGGACCCCTCGCGTGGCTTCGTGCGCGGATATGGCGTTCAGTTCGTGCGCGGGGCCGGGCCGGTGTTCGAGGCTGTCGTCAGCGAGCAAAAGGGCATTCTGCCCTGGGGCGAGGATCATCACCGCGTCTTCCGCAAGCTGAACGGCCACCGGCTCGGATTTTCCGCGATCTGTGAGGATCTGCCGGAGGAGCATAATCGCGTCACGCTCGATCCCGCCCTGAAAGACAGCCACGGCATTCCCGCGCCGAAGATCGACTACACGATCAGCGAGAACAGCCGGAAGATGATGGAGCATGCGCTGGCGCGTGGCCGGGAGGTTTTGGAGACCGCGGGCGCCACCGATATCTGCGTCAACTCGCCGATCCCCTGGGGCGGTTGGCACCTGCTCGGCACCGCGCGGATGGGGACCGATCCCAAGAGCTCCGTGGTCAATGAATGGGGCCGCACGCACGACGTCAAGAATCTCTTCATCGTCGACGGCAGCATTTTTGTCACGTCAGGCGGCGTGAACCCGACCTCCACCATCCAAGCCCTCGCGCTCTACATCGCCGACCAGATGAAGCAGCGCCTCGCCAATTTGTTTGATTAAGGCCGCCATGTCCGCAGACAATCTCACGCGCACCCAACGCGACGACCTCCGCAGCATCGCCGCGATGATCGTTCCCGCCAGCGACGAGTACAAGGTGCCCGGCGCCGACGATCCCGCGATCCAGGCAGATATGCTCGCAACGCTTGGCCGCGATACCAAATTGGTCGCGGCCGCGCTGGATGATCTGGCGCGGCTGGCAGGAGCGCCGCTCGCCGAGCTCGATGCCGCCAGGCGCGATGCGGTGGCGCAGGAGTTTCGCAAACACGGCGGCGTCGCCGCCGCGACGCTCGTCCGCGTCGTGCTGCAATGCTACTACCGCGACGACCGCGTGCTGGGTTCGCTGGGGATCGAACTGCGGGCGCCATTCCCGAAGGGCCATGTGCTTCCGGATGGGGACTGGTCGCTGCTCGACCCGGTGAAGGCGAGGGCCGGTACGCTCAGGCGGGCGCCCTAGCCATCTGGGCAGTCCAGCCCTGCGCGCCCGGCTGGCACCTTGCGCGGCCGGGCATAGGCCACCATCTGTGTGAGCCTTCAAGGACTCTTGCCATGCTGGATTTCACCTCAGATATCGTCGATGACGCCGCGTCATCGCGAACGACGGCATCTGCGCCGGCCGATGACCGGGCTTTGCTGGACGCCTATTCCAATGCCGTGATCGATGTGACCGACCGGGTCGGCCCCGCGGTCGTGCGTGTCGAGACCGGACCGAAAGTGCCGAACGGCCGTGAGCGCGGCGGACTCGGCTCGGGCATCGTGATCTCGCCTGATGGCCTCGTCCTCACCAACAGCCACGTGGTCGGCACGTCGAAGGAGATCCGGCTGCGCGACGTCGAGGGCCATGTCGGCGAGGCCCAGGTGCTCGGCGTCGATCCCGACACCGACCTCGCGTTGCTGCGCGCCAATGGCGTGCGCGACTTACCCTATGCCGCGCTCGGCAACTCCAAGACCTTGCGCCGCGGGCAGCTCGTGATCGCGATCGGCAATCCGCTCGGCTTCGAATCGACCGTGACTGCCGGCGTGGTCTCGGCGCTCGGCCGCTCGATCCGCTCGGTCAGCGGCCGCACCATCGAGGACGTGATCCAGACCGATGCCGCGCTCAACCCCGGCAATTCCGGCGGCCCGCTGCTGTCGTCGAATGCCGAGGTGATCGGCATCAACACCGCCATCATCAACGGCGCGCAAGGCATCTGCTTCGCGGTCGCCAGCAATACCGCGCAATTCGTGCTGTCGGAGATCATCCGCCACGGCTATGTCCGCCGCGCCTATATCGGCGTCGCCGGACAGACCGCGCCGGTGCCGCGGCGGCATGCGGTGCTGGCCGGCATCGAAAACAAGATGGGCGCGCTGCTCGCGCAGATCGAGCCGGACGGTCCGGCGGCGAAGGCGGGACTGTTGCCCGGCGACGTCGTGATCAGGCTCGACGGCGTCGAGATCAACGGCGTCGACGATCTGATCCGCGTGCTCGATCGCGACCGGATCGGCCGGCGGCTCGCCATGGATGTGCTGCGGCTCGGCCGCCTGCGGGCGATCGACATCGATCCGATCGAGCGGAAGCCTGCGCGCTAGCGTCGGCCCCTCCGGGCGAGGTATGACGGTGTCATGCCTCGTCCCCGGAAACCCGCCGCATGATGCCGGCGCATGAGACCTACGACGTCATTGTCATCGGCGCCGGTGCCGGTGGCATGACGGCGGCGGCCGTTGCCGCTGCGCAGGGCCTGCGCGTGCTGGTGATCGAGAAGACCGCGTTTGTCGGCGGCACCACCGCCCGGTCTGGCGGCATGGTCTGGATCCCCGCCAATGCCAGGATGAAGGAGGCCGGGCTCTCCGACAGCGTCGCGGATGCCGTCCAATATCTGTCGAGCACGGTGCCCGAGCCCGCCAATGCCGGTCTGCGTGCCGCCTTCCTCGCGCGCGGGCCCGAGGCGATCGCCTATCTCGAAGCCAACACGGAAGTTCGCCTCCAGCCGGTGAAGACCTGGCCGGATTGTTATCCGGAGCGGCTGGGCGCAACGTCTGGCGGCCGCGTGCTGGAGCCGGCTGCTTTCGATGGCACGCGGCTCGGCGCCGCTTTTGCGCGATTGCGGCCACCGCTGCCGGAGTTCACCCTGTTCGGCGGGATGATGGTCGATCCACTCGACGTTCCGCATTTGCGCAGCGTTGGAAAATCGCTGCGCTCGACCATGCGCGCGGCGCGGCTGGTCTCTCGATATGCGCTGCAGCGGCTGCGCAGCCCGCGCGGAACGTCGCTGCATCTCGGCAACGCACTTGCCGCGCAGCTCTATGCTTCGCTGCTGGCGCGGCAGGTCGAAGTTCTCTTCAGCGCCGACGTCGAAGACCTCTCGATGCAGGGCGAACGCGTCAGCGGCGTGGTGATCCGTCATGGCTCCCGCGACCGGCCGATCGCAGCGCGCCGGGGCGTGGTGCTGGCGACCGGCGGCTTTTCGCACGATTCGAGCTTGCGCAAGCGCTTCTTCCCGGCGGCGGCTGGATTTGTCTCGGCGACCAACCCCTCCAGCACCGGCGACGGACTTCGGCTCGCGGCAACGACTGGTGCCGCGCTCAATACGGACGCGACCAGCCCGGCCTATTGGGTGCCGGCCTCGCTGTTCCGCCGCGCCGACGGCAGCCGCGGCGTGTTCCCGCACCTTGTGACCGACCGCGCCAAGCCCGGTGTGATCGCCGTCAACGCGGCGGGCCGGCGCTTCGTCAACGAGGCGCTGTCCCACCATGAATTCGTGCTCGCTATGCTCCGTCATGGCAATGGCGAGCCGGACCGGCCGTTCTATTTGATCTGCGACCGCCGGTTCCTGTGGGCTTACGGCCTCGGCCGCATCAAGCCGTTCACGCGCAGCTATCGGCGCTATGTGGCGAGCGGCGAGTTGGTCGAGGCGCCTGATATCGCGGCGCTCGCGGCGAAGATCGGCGTCCAGCCGCCGGTGCTGGCGGCGACGGTCGCGAGCTACAACGAAGGCGCGAAGGAGGGGCGCGATGGCGAATTCGGCCGCGGCAGCACCATCTACCAGCGCCATCTCGGCGATATCAGCCACAAGCCCAATCCCTGCGTTGCGCCGATCGTCCGCGCGCCGTTGTTCGCGATGCGCATCCATCCGGCTGATCTCGGCACGGCCATCGGCATGAAGGTCGATGCGCAAGCCCGTGTGCTGCGCGAGGACGGCACGCCGATCGCCGGCCTCTACGCCTGCGGCAACGACATGGGCTCGATCATGAACGGCAATTATCCGGCGCCGGGGATCACGTTAGGGCCGGCGCTGACGTTCGGGTATATTGCGGGGCGGCACCTGGCGGAGGGGGCGATGATAGCGCCGAGTGCTGCGAAGGCGGTTGTCTGAGGAGCGCACCCGCTATATCCGCGCCATTGCGAGCGTAGCGACTTGTCCGCCGAAGCCTTGGCGAAGGCGGAAGCAATCCAGAATCCTTCGTGGAGGCAGTCTGGATTGTTTCGTCGCATCAGCGCAAAATTGCTGCGCAATTTTGTCGCGAGCTCCTCGCAATGACGCGTGGAGAGAGCTTGCGTCCTCACCGCTACTCCGCCGCCGCCGCAAAACGGCTGTTCTCCAGCTCCGCCTCCAGCCGCGCCGTCTCGGCCGCTGCCAGCTTGATATTGGCCTCCTTGACATGACCGAAGCCGCGGATCGTCTCCGGCACGCGGGCGAGGCGCGCCAGCAGCGGGAGTTGCTCCGCCTTCAGCCCGGCGATCCGCTGATCGATCATCGCCAGATAATCCGCCATCAACTTCCGCTCGGTCCGGCGCTCCTCGGTGCGGCCGAACGGATCGAGCGCGCTGCCACGCAGGAATTTCAGCTTGGCGAGAACGCGGAAGGCATGGATCATCCAGCCGCCGAACTCCTGCTTCTGCAGCCGGCCTGTCGTCTTGTCGCGCTTCGCGAAGATCGGCGGCGCCAGATGGTATTTCAGGGTGAAGTCGCCGTCGAATTTTTCGGACAGCTTGTTAGCAAAGCTGCCGTCGGTGTAGAGCCGCGCGACCTCGTACTCATCCTTGTAGGACATCAGCTTGAACAGGTTTTTCGCGACGGCCTCGGTCAGCTCGGTTGACGCTGGCGAAGCCGCACTCTCGGCTTGGCGCACCTTGGCAACAGCCGCGAGGTAGCGGCCGGCATAGGCTTTGTCCTGATAGCTGGTCAAGAACGCCGCGCGGGTGGCGATGATGTCGTTGAGCGACTTCACGGGCGCGGATGCACGGCTCTTGAACTGGAGCACGCTGCGCACCCGCGACATGTCGTGGGCGGCCAGGCGCCCCCAGGTGAAGGCGAGCTTGTTCATCTCGATCGCGGCGCCGTTGATTTCGATGGCGCGCAGCAGTGCTTCGAGCGACAGCGGGATCGCGCCCTTCTGGAAGGCAAAGCCGAGCATGAAGGGGTTGGTCGCGATGCTGTCGCCCAACAGCGCGGCGGCAATGCCGGTGGCATCGATGATATCGAGGTTCTTGTCTCCGACGGCGTCGCGCAGCACCGTCTGCATCGTGCCCATCTCGAAGTCGAGATCGGGATTTTGCACGAAGCTCGCGGTCGGCTGCAGATCGGCGTTGATATAGGCTTTGGTCACGCCGCGTTCGGCGCGGCTGAGCGCGGTGGGGCCGGCCGAGACGATCATGTCGCAGCCGAGGATCACGTCGGCGCCGCCCGTGGTGATGCGGACCGCGGAGATATCCTCCGGCCTCCGTGCGATGCGGACATGGCTCATCACGGCACCGTTCTTTTGCGACAGGCCGGTGAAGTCGAGCGCCGAGCAGCCGCGGCCGTCGACATGGGCGGCCATGCCGAGCAGCGCGCCGATGGTGATGACGCCGGTGCCGCCGATGCCGGTGACGAGGATGTTGTAGGGCGCGTCCAGCTCGCGTGCGGGCGGCAGCGGCAGGTCGGCGAAGAGCTGGCCTGAATCGACGGCCGAAGTCTTCATGCGCTTGAGCGAACCGCCATGGACGGTCACGAAACTTGGGCAGAAACCCTCGACGCAGGAAAAGTCCTTGTTGCAGTTCGACTGGTCGATCTGGCGCTTGCGGCCGAACTCGGTCTCGAGCGGTTGCACCGAGACGCAGTTGGAGGCCTGCGAACAGTCGCCGCAGCCTTCGCAGACCAGCTCATTGATGAAGGCGCGCTTGGCGGGATCGGGATAGAGCCCGCGCTTGCGGCGGCGGCGCTTTTCCGCCGCGCAGGTCTGGTCGTAGATGATGACCGTGAGACCCTTGATGTCGCGCAGGTCGCGCTGCACGGCATCGAGTTCGCGGCGATGGTGGATGGTCGCGCCTTGCGGGAAGTAGTTTCCTTGCGGGTACTTGCCCGGATCGTCCGAGACGATCGCCAGGCGCTTGACGCCCTCGGCCCAGACCTGATGCGCGATCTGCGCGACATTAAAGGCGCCTTCGGCGGGCTGGCCGCCGGTCATCGCGACGGCGTCGTTGTAGAGGATCTTGTAGGTGATGTTGATGCCGGCGGCGGAGGCGGCGCGAAGGGCGAGAAGCCCGGAATGGGTGTAGGTGCCGTCGCCGAGATTCTGGAAGATGTGCTTCTCGCTGGTGAAGGGCGATTGCCCGATCCAGTTCACGCCCTCGGCGCCCATATGCGAGATCAGATCGGTGCGGCGGGTCGGCATGCTCAGGGCCATGCCGTGGCAGCCGATGCCGGCCATGGCGCGGCTGCCTTCGGGCACGCGCGTCGAGGTGTTGTGCGGGCAGCCTGAGCAGAAGAACGGCGTGCGCGCGAGCTTGATCTGCGTGTTGGCGGTGACCGGATTGTCGAAGGCCTCCAGCCGCGCGAGCCGCTGCTCCAGCACCGGGCTGTGATGGCCGAGCTTGCGCAGCCGTGCCACCAGCGCGCCCGCGACGATGGTCGGCGTCAGTTCGCCTTCGCTCGGCAGCAGTGGCGCGCCGCGCTCGTCGCGTTTTCCAGTGACGGTCGGGCGTCTGGACGCATCGATATTGTAGAGGATGCGCATCAGCTGGTCTTCGATGAATCCGCGCTTCTCCTCGACCACGAGCACGTCTTGCAGACCCTCGGCGAAACGCTTGGCGCCGCTCTCCTCCAGCGGCCAGGTCAGCGCGACCTTGTAGATGCGAAGGCCCAGATCCTGCGCGTCCTTGTCGGTGATGCCGAGATCAGCCAGCGCCTGGCGCAGATCGAGATAGGCCTTGCCGGTCGCGACGATGCCGAGCCGCGCCGGCTTTGATTCGAGCACGATGCGGTCGAGCTGGTTGGCGCGCGCGAAGGCCTGCACTGCGGCCATTTTCGGGCCGAACAGGCGCCGCTCCGCCTCCAGCGGCGGATCGGGCCAGCGGATGTTGAGGCCGCCGGGTGGCATCTCGAAATCGTCGGGCAGCACGATCCTGATGCGTTCAGGGTCGCTGTCGATCGACGCCGAGCTTTCCACGGTCTCGCTGATCGCCTTGAAGCCGACCCAGCAGCCGGAGAAGCGCGACAGCGCGAACCCATAGAGACCGAGATCGAGATAATCCTGCAGCGTCGCCGGATTGATTACGGGGATCAGCGCCGCCGCGAACACCTGCTCGCTCTGATGCGCCAGCGTCGAGGACTGGCAGCCATGGTCGTCGCCGGCCAGCGCGAGCACTCCGCCATTGAGTGACGTGCCGGCCGCATTGGCGTGCTTGAGCGCATCGACCGAGCGATCGACGCCGGGGCCCTTGCCGTACCAGATGCCGAACACGCCATCGACCTTGGCGCCGGGAAACAGCCCGACCTGCTGGCTGCCCCAGACCGCGGTTGCAGCCAGATCCTCGTTCAGGCCAGGGACGAAGGCGATGTCGTGCTGTTGGAGGTGCGACTTCGCGCGCCACAACGCGTGGTCGTACATGCCGAGCGGGGAGCCGCGATAGCCGGAGATGAATCCGCCGGTGTTGAGACCCTGGAGCCGGTCGCGTTCGCGCTGCAACATCGGCAAGCGAACCAGAGCCTGTGTACCGGACAGGAAGATCCGCTTCGATTCGAGCCGGTATTTGTCGTCCAGCTCGACCTGCAACAGCGTCATGTCGGGGATCCTTGTTGTCCTGGTCCGGCGAGGGATTTTGCGCCGCGGGAGATTTGCGGCCTTGCGAAGCGGAAGCTCGCAGTCAAGAGCATGGGCCGGCGAAGTCAATATCGCTGGCCGCATCCGTGGCGCTCCTGCTAGTCATGGCTTCCAGTGGAGAACATCATGGCTGCAAAGGCATTCGACACCGAGATCACAGCGACGGCTGAGGCCCTGATCGGGCCGTGGCGCCAGCCGCGTCAGATGCTGCAAGCGCAAACCTACGACGCGCACGCGTCCATTCACGACGACGCCACCGCGCAGAAGCTCGGCTTCAAGGGCGGTACCATCGAGGGCCCGACGCATTTCAGCCAGTTCGCCCCGCTCGGCGCGCAGCTGTGGGGACGCGTCTGGTTCGAGACCGGCTGCCTGTCCGCGCATTATCGCAGCGTCTGCTATGAGGGTGAGGAGGTGCAAGCGATCCTGTCGAAGCCACTGCCCGGGACGAGCCAGTGCCAGATTCAAATGGTCAAGCGCGATGGCACGGAGGTGCTGCGCGGCACGGCCTCCGTCGGCGAACCGCACGCCGCGACCGCGCTGGAGGCGCGCCTCGCCGAGCTCAAGCCGCTCGCCGATCCCGTCATCCTGCGCGACGTCAAGGTGGCACAGACCGGCAAGCGGCAGACGGTCCGCATGGCGTTTGATCAAACCATGGGCGACCTTTATCCCTTCTCGCTGCGGCAGAAGCTCGCCGTCATCACCGAAAACTCGCCGTACTATTCGGGCGTCGACAACCCCTGGGGCAGACCGATCATCCCGATAGAGATGCTGAGCGTGCTGTTCCAGTATCGCTCGAAGGACGATCCGCTCCCGGCCAGGGGCCCGGCCGTCGGCCTGTTCGCCGATCAGGAGATCCGTCTGATCAAGGGCCCGCTCTTCGTCGACGAGGACTACGAAGTCGAGCGCGAGGTAGTCGCGCTCTCCGGCAGCCGCCGCACCGAAAGCGCCTGGGTCAGGACGCGCGTGTTCGACACGGCGGGCACGATGGTGGCCACCATGCTGCTGAACATGGCGACGATGAAGGACTCCTATGCGCCGTACGAGGAAGAGTATCGGCAGCTGTATGGGGCGGGACGGTAGCGCCACTCCTGTCATTCCCGAGCGCGCGTAGCGCGAGTCCGGAATCCATCTCGCCTCGCGTACTGCCGCCCAGTGGATTCCGGGCTCGACGCTTCGCGTCGCCCCGGAATGAGGGCGGAGGCCGCCCATCCTCTAGGCAAATGCCCGCCGCGAAGCCGTCGCACAGGGAATATGCAGACGCCGATCGCCGACGTAACCTTCTGACCACACAACGAATTCCCTCGCGTCCGGCGCGCCATCGCAATTGTACACAATGGCACGGCGCTTGCAGAACTCCGGCAAAGAGAGTTCTCGCGAGGGGCGGGCGTCATGCTGGACTCGAGCAAGCCGACATTGGGCGTCATCAACGCCGAGCCCGAGCCGATCAAGCTCGACTGGCCGAGCACCGCGCTTCTCATCATCGACATGCAGCGCGACTTCATGGAGCCCGGCGGCTTTGGCGAGACGCTCGGCAACGACGTCAGCCAGCTCGCGCGCGCGGTGAAGCCGATCGGCGCGGTGCTGACGGCGGCGCGGGACACCGGCATGCTGGTGATCCACACCCGCGAGGGCCATCTGCCCGATCTCTCCGACGCGCCGCCGGCGAAAGTCGAGCGCGGCGCGCCGAGCCTGCGCATTGGCGATCCCGGCCCGATGGGCCGCATCCTCATCCGCGGCGAAGCGGGCCACGACATCATTCCTGAGCTCTACCCGCTCGACAGCGAGATCGTGATCGACAAGCCCGGCAAGGGCGCGTTCTACGCCACCGAGCTTGGCGACGTGCTGGAGAAATACGGCATCGAGAATCTGCTGGTGTGCGGCGTCACCACCGAAGTGTGCGTCAACACCACGGTGCGCGAGGCCAATGACCGCGGCTACCGCTGCGTCGTCATGTCGGACGGCTGCGCGTCCTACTTCCCCGAGTTTCACGAGATGGGCCTGAAGATGATCAAGGCCCAGGGCGGCATCTTCGGCTGGGTCGCAACCTCGGCCGCGATCCTGGAGGCAATGAACGTTTCGACCACATAGGGGTGACATCATGAGCACATTGACGGGGACGGCCGGCAGTTCTGATCTGAACAAGTCCGCTTTCAAGCCGGCACTATGGACATCGGGCGACTGGAATGCGTTTTTCGGCTTCGGCACCAACATCCTCGTCAACATGCTGGTGCTCACGGGCCTGTTGCGCTTCGTCCTGAAGATGCCTGATAGTCTGGTGTTCGGCCGCATCCTCCCCGCGCTCGGGCTGATGATGTGCCTCTCGACCTTCTACTACGCCTACCTCGCCTATCGTCTGGCACAGAAGACCGGCCGCAACGACGTCTGCGCGTTGCCCTCGGGCGTCAGCGTGCCGCACATGTTCATCGTCACCTTCGTGATCATGCTGCCGATCACGCTGAAAACCGGCGACCCGCTCAAGGGCTGGTCGGCGGGCTTGGTCTGGGTGTTCTTCCAAAGCTTCATCCTCATGATCGGCGG
Source organism: Bradyrhizobium sp. CCBAU 65884 (assembly GCF_028128835.1). Classification (NCBI taxonomy): domain Bacteria; kingdom Pseudomonadati; phylum Pseudomonadota; class Alphaproteobacteria; order Hyphomicrobiales; family Nitrobacteraceae; genus Bradyrhizobium; species Bradyrhizobium sp. CCBAU 65884. The sequence continues at coordinate 27,575 of NZ_LBJU01000110.1, forward strand.
CTTCATCGCGCCGTTCATCCGCAAGATCACGCCGCGCGCGGCGCTGCTCGGCACGCTCGCCGGCGTCTCCGTCACCTTCATCTCGATGCGTCCGGCGCTGGAAATGTACATGACGCCGCAGATCGGCCTCGTCTGCTTCGCCATCATCTTGGTGAGTTGGTTCGGCGGCGTGAAATATCCGCGCGGTATTCCCGCCGGTCTTGTCGCGATTGCCGTCGGCATGATCATCGCATGGGGCTCGAACCTGTTCGGGCTCGGTCTCGGTGGACTAAGCGTCAAGGGTGTCGGCGATGCCTTTGCCAATTTCGGCTTCTCGGTGCCGCTCCCCGCCGTAGGCTACGTCTTTTCCGGCTTCGAATTCCTTGGCATCATCCTCGTCACCGCCATTCCGTTCGGCATCTACGACCTCGTCGAAGCCATGGACAATGTCGAGAGCGCGGAAGCCGCCGGCGACGAATATCCGACCACGCGGGTGCTCACGGCCGACGGCGTCGTCAGCCTGATCGGTTGCCTGATGGGCAATCCCTTCATCAACGCCGTCTATATCGGCCATCCCGGCTGGAAGGCGATGGGCGGCCGCATCGGTTACTCCGCGGCAACCGGCATCATGGTGATCGTGCTGGCCTGGTTCGGCATCATCTCGGTGCTGCTGGCGCTGGTGCCCGTGGTCGCGATCTCGCCCATCCTGCTCTATATCGGCATGCTGATCGGCGCGCAGGCGTTCCAGACCACGCCGGTCAAGCACGCCCCCGCGATCGTGCTGGCGCTGACGCCGCATCTGGCCGCCTGGGCCAAGCTGCAGATCGACACGATGCTCGGCTCGACCATGAATGCGGCGGCAACCGTCGGCGGCATGGCCGCCGACAAGGCGGACGCGGTGAAGGCTGCCGCGATCGCAGCGTTGCCGCAGCAGGGCGTGTTCTACCACGGGCTCGAAGTCATGGGCGGCGGCTCCATCCTCGGCGGCCTCATCCTGGGCGCGATCGGCGTCTTCATCATCGAGCGCGACTTCGAGAAGGCATCAGGCTTCGCGCTGGTCGGTGCGGTCCTGACCTATTTCGGCTTCATGCATGGCGAGGCCGTCGGCATTGGCGGTGGATTCGGTGTCACGCCCGCTGTCGCGCTGGCCTACGCTGCGATGGCCGCCGGCCTGTTCGCGGCCGGCAAGCTCGGCGCCAGCGAACACTATGCCGCGCATCCGGAGATGTCGGCCGCGCCGGCGGAGTAGGTAACGGCGCGGACTTCCGTAAGGCGGCCGGCCTATGCCGGCCGCTTTTGTTTCAGGGCCGCACGGCCGGCGTTTCCATCGGCAAGCCGCGCGCCCGCGACATCAGATAAAGCTCGAGCGCGACCAGCTCGGGCGAGCCGTAATCATAGGCCTGGGCGCGGACGCCGCTCATGCAGCTGCGCAGCCGCCGCTCCAGCGATCCCAGCGTTTGCCATTCGAGGCGGTAGAGCGGATAGCCGGTCGGCTGTCCTTGCGTGATCGGCGCGCCCGCAAGGCGCTTGTCGAAATTGTCGTCGTGGCAATTGGTGCAGGCGAGGTTGAGTTGGCCCTCCCGCTGCATGAAGAGGTCGCGGCCTTGCGCCACGAAGGGCTTTGCTTGCGGATCGTCGCCGGCGGTGATCGCGACACCGCGCGATTGATGGGCAACGAAGGCGGACAGCGCCAGGAGGTCGCGGCTCTCGTAAGGCAGTGGCGACGCCTGCTGATGATTGGCGCGGCAGAGATTGATGCGCTGGTCGAGCGTGACGGGGCGACTGAGCGTCTTGTCGATGGCCGGATAGCGCGCAGCGACGCCCTTCATGCTGCTGTGCGCATCGCCATGGCAATCCGCGCAGGCTTTCTCCGCGCTGCCGGACTTCTTCGTCCAGAGCTGTTCGCCGTCGAGCACGAATAGCATGCCAGGATTGGAGGTGTCGTCATCCTGCATGGAGCGCGTGTCCGGGCCCATGAACGAGTAGCCGGACCGGCGCGCATCGGGCGGGATTTCACCGGCGAGCAGGGCTGGGGCCGCGGCGAACAAGGCCGCTGCTGCTATCGCGTGCCAAACGCTCATTCGACAGTGATCGACGCCGACGCAGTGGACGAATAGCCGTTGTCGCCGATCCATTCGAATTCGAACTTGCCGCTTTCCCTGGCGACCGTGAAGAACGACAGATAAGGATTGGCTGCGATCGCCGGAAACAGGTCGGCGCGAAAGACCTCGGCGCCATTGTAGCGGCAGGTGAAGCTCGTGATGATGTCGCGCGGCACCAGCTTGCCGTCCACGGTGTGGCGGAAGCCCGTCTCCATGATGTGCGAGGTCAGCGTGCGGATCTCGATGACGTCGCCGCGCTTGGCCTTCGCGGGAACGTTGATGAGCGCGGCCATCAGTTCATCTCCTCGGTGCAGGCGGCCAGCGTCACGACCACGTCGACGGCGACCTGCCAGAACGTGTCGTCGGACAGGCGCGCGATCGCAACCACCTTCTGGGTGTCTGCGAGGCGGATGCGGGTCGCGACCTGGGCGCGGCCGCAGGAGGGGCCGAGATAGAAATTGCCGATGTTCGGCTGCGGGTTCTTCTCGTTGAAGATGTGGATGCTCTTGACGTGGTCGTCAGCGGTCATCGGGCTTGCAACGCTCACCATCATCGGCACGGTGTTGCCGTTCTCGACCAGCGGCGGAATGTCGAGCTTCACCCTGCCGGTGCGAATCGGCGCTTCGCCGACGACGTTGCGGATCGCGGTATTGAGCATCGCTGGGGTCGCGTGAAGCGGACGCAGGGTGACGATCGGGATCGTGCCGGCGGCAGTGACGCCTCCGGCGAGGCTCAAGAATTGTCGTCGCGTGGTTGGCATGAACAGTCCTAGTCGCGAAGCGTTGCAAGAAAAGCCACGATGTCCTCGATCTCCGCCGCCGACAATATCGGCTTGCCGGTGAAGTTGCGCCCGACCCGCACGAAGCCGTCAATGCGATAATAGGACGGCATGATGGTCACCGGGTTGAAGCGGGCCGCATCGACCAGCCGAAGCCGCAACTGGCTCACCGACCAGCGGTTCCCGGCACCTGTGAGGTCAGGTGCGAGATCGCCCTGGAACCGCGTTTCCGGGAAGGGACCGGAATGGCAGAGGATGCAGGTCGTGGTGCGCGCCAGCACCAGCGCGCGGCCGCGCACGGCATTGCCTGGCGTGCCCGTGAGCGATTCCACTATGCCGTCGCCGGCTACCTTGTAGGAGGCGAGTTCGTCTGCGCGCGCAACGCTGACGAAGGCGAGACTGGCGGCGATCAGCGCCACGCCATGGACGGAGGATTTAGCCAAAGGTGTCCGCCGTGATGGTTTGAAACCAGCGCTCGGCTTCGGTCGCCTCGCGGGCGCGCAATTCGCGCGGGGCATCGACCGGGCTCGTCGCGCCGCCTTCGACCTCGGCGAAGATGTCGCCTTTCGGCTGGTAGTTGCCGGCGAGGGAGAAGCCGTAACCAGGTGCCACGGTATTGTAGCAGACGCCTGTCAGCCGCGGCATTTCCGGCGCGCGGCCCGCGAGCAAAGCGACGATGGCAGCGGCGCAAGCCTTGCCTTGCCCGCTTGCGGCCGAGGCCGATTTGGGGATGCCGCCGCCGAGACAGGCGTCGCCGATGACGTGGATGTTCTTGACGAGCTTCGACTCGAAGGTCACGGGGTCGATCGGGCACCAGCCGGTCGCATCCGTAGCGCCCGCGATCGCGGCAATACGACCCGCGCGCTGCGGCGGGATGACGTTGGCGACATCGGGCGTGTAGTTGCCGAACTCCGTGATGATGGTCCTGGTTGCAGGATCGACCGAGGTCACGCGGCCGCCTTGCGACAGCGCGACGCGCTCGATCATGTCGCCGTAGAGCTCCTTCCACGCCTTCTCGAACAGCCGCTGCTGGGAGAAACCGTCCTTGGCGTCGAGCACCAGCACTTTTGAGCGTGGCTTGTTCGTCTTCAGATAATGCGCGATCAGGCTGGCACGCTCGTAAGGTGCGGGCGGGCAGCGCGAGGGATTGGCCGGGATTGCAATGGCGACGGTGCCGCCGTCAGCCATTGCCTCCAACTGCCTGCGCAGCAACAGCGTTTGCACGCCGGCCTTCCAGGCGTGCGGTATTTTCTCCGATGCAGCGTCGTCATAGCCGGGCAGGGCTTCGAAGTGGAAGTCGATGCCGGGCGAAATGACGAGGCGGTCATAAGCAAACGTGGCGCCATCGGCGGCCGTCACGCTGCGCTTTTGCGCGTCGACGGCCGTAGCGGCCTGAGCGGCGACGGTGATGCCCTCGGCGGCGAGCCTGTCATAGCCGAACTGCTGCGCTTCGATCTCGCGCAGGCCGGCGATCACCTCGTTGCTGAAGGGGCACGACGTGAAGGTCTTGTTCGGCTCGATCAGCGTCACCTGCAAGCCCGCCTGCGCGCGTTTGAGCGCCCGCGCGCAGGCCGCGCCGCCAAAGCCGCCGCCGATCACGACGATGCGGCCTGCCGATTGCGCGCGCAGGATGGAGGGGACGGCGAACGATGTGGCCGCGGCGGTGATGCCGAGAACGGCATTCCGCCGTGTCACGGGCGCATTCATGAATTTTGTCCGCAAAATGCCGCGGCGGTCGATAGGGCCGCCGCGGCTGCTCTTAGGCGAAGGTGATGTTCTGGTCCCGCAGCGGCACCGAGCGGATGCGCTTGCCGGTCGCGGCGAAGTACGCATTGAGCACCGCCGGCGCGGCGACGCCGATGGTCGGCTCGCCGACACCGCCCCAGAACCCGCCGCTCGGCACCATCACCGATTCCACCTTCGGCATCTCGTTGATGCGCATCGAGTTGTAGGTGTCGAAGTTGGTTTGCTCGATCTTGCCGTCCTTGACGGTGCAGCCGCCGTAGAACAGCGCGGAGAGGCCATAGACGAAGGAGCCCGCGATCTGCCGCTCGACCTGCGCCGGATTGACGACGTAGCCGGGGTCGGTGGAGGCGACGATGCGATGCACCTTGATCTTGCTGCCGTCGGTCACCGAGATCTCGGCGGCGCCGGCGACATAGCTGCCATAGCCCATGACCTGGGCGATGCCGCGATAAACGCCCTGCGGCGCGGGTGTGCTCCAGCCGATCTTTTCGGCAACCGCATTGAGCACCGCCAGATGCTTGGGATGGTTGCCCATCAGCTTGCGGCGGAATTCGAGCGGGTCCTGGCCTGCGGCCTGGGCCAGCTCGTCCATGAAGCATTCCATGTAGATCGCGTTGTGATTGACGTTGACGCCGCGCCAGAAGCCGGGCGGAACGTGCGGGTTGCGCATCGCGTGCTCGACCAGCAGGTTGGGCACCGAATAGCCAAACGCTGCCTCGCCGGATTGGGCGACGCCCTGGAATGCCGCCGGATCCATGCCGTTCTGCAGCGCTTCGGGGCGCAGCGAGAACAGGATGGACTGCCCGGACAGGCGGTAGTGCAGCGCGACCAGGTTGTTGTTGGCGTCGAACGCGCCGGTCATCTTGCACTGGGTGATCGGGTGATAGCGGCCGTGCGCCATGTCCTCTTCGCGCGACCACAGCAGCTTGATCGGCGTGCCCGGCATCTGCTTGGCGACCATGACGGCCTGGCGGACATAGTCGGTCTGGCCGCGCCGGCCGAAACCGCCCCCTAACATCACCTTGTGCACGTCGCACTTGTCGGCCGGCAGGCCGGAAGCCTCCAGCACCGCTGCGAACGCCGCCTCGCCATTCTGCGTGCCGCACCAGACCTCGCATTTGTCCGCCGTGTAGAGCGCGGTGGCGTTCATCGGCTCCATCGTGGCGTGGTTCTGGTAGGGATAGGAGTAGACGGCCTCGACCTTCTTTGCCGCACTCGCAATCGCCGCCTTGGCGTCGCCGTTCTTGTTGCCGACATAGGCCGGCTGGTCGTTGTTGAGGCCTTCGGCCAGCCACTTCGCAATCGACTCGCTGGAGACTTTTGCGTTGTCGCCCTCGTCCCAGACGATCGGCAACGCCTCCAGCGCGGTCTTGGCGTGCCACCAGGTGTCGGCAACGACCGCGACCGCGGTATCGCCGACCTTGACGACTTTCTTGACGCCTTTCATGCTGGCGATCTTGGCTTCGTCAAAGCTCTTCAGCTTGCCGCCGAACACCGGGCAATCCTTGATCGCGGCATTCAGCATGCCCGGCAGCTTGGTGTCGGCGCCGTAGATCATGGCGCCGGTGGTCTTGTCGACGGTGTCGAGCCGCTTCACACCCTTGCCGATCAGCTTCCAGTCCTTCGGATCCTTCAGCTTGACGTCCGCCGGCGGCGTCAGCTTGGCGGCGGCTTCAGCGACCTTGCCGTAGGTCGTGGTCTTGCCCGATGGCGTATGGGTGATGACGCTGTTCGCGGCCGCGCATTCGGAGGCCGGCACCTTCCATGCGTCGGCGGCGGCCTGGATCAGCATCACGCGCGCGGTGGCGCCGCCCTTGCGGACATAGTCCTGCGAGGAGCGGATGCCGCGGCTGCCGCCGGTCGAGAAATCGCCCCAGACACGCTTGCGGGCAACGCTCTGGCCGGGTGTCGGATATTCGGTCGTGACCTTGGTCCAGTCGCATTCGAGCTCCTCGGCGACGAGCTGGGCGAGACCGGTGAGCGAGCCCTGGCCCATCTCCGAGCGGGCGATGCGGATCACGACGGTGTCGTCGGGCCTGACCACGACCCAGGCGCCGATCTCGGGCGAGCCGTCGGCCGCACGGACCACGGCGGGCCCGCCGAAGGGGAGGTCGAGGCCGATGGCAAGGCCGGCGCCGAGCGTGGCGCTGCCGATGACGAAGGCGCGGCGGTTGAGCCGCGGCGAGATATGCTTATTCATGTGGGGATTTCCTTACGCGCTTGCGATCGTGTGGATCGCTTCGCGCACCTGCTGGAAGGTGCCGCAGCGGCAGATATTGGTGATTGCCTCGTCGATATCGGCGTCGGTGGGCTTCGGCTTCTCGTTCAGCAGCGCCGCCACCGCCATGATCATGCCGCTCTGGCAATAGCCGCATTGCGGCACGTCCTGGGCGATCCAGGCCTCCTGTACCTTGTGCAGCGTATCCCCGGAGGCGAGCCCCTCGATGGTGGTGATCTTCTTGCCCTCGGCTTCGCTGACCGAGACGCCGCAGGAGCGGGTGGCGACGCCTTCGATGTGCACGGTACAGGCGCCGCATTGTGCAATGCCGCAACCATATTTGGTGCCCGTCAGGCCGGCATTCTCGCGAATCGCCCAGAGCAGCGGCGTATCCGGCTCGACGTCGAGTGTGAAGGTTTTTCCGTTGATTGTTAGGTTTGCCATCGCAGTCCCCTGATTGGCCCAATCCACCGATTGAACTCAGGGGCGCAATGTGTCCGGCAAACTGGAACTGTTCAAATCAACAGTCCGAGGGGTCAAATGCGAAGAATTACGCCGCCGAGGGAAGATTGTGGGGAGGGTGGTGTTTTGTCTCGCCCTCCATCATGGTTGATTCGGTCGACCTTCCGCGGGCGCCAATCCGTGGGTCTGAGGCGACGCCCGGCTGTGAAGGCCGGTTCCATGGCCGGTCGAGGCCACGGCGACAGTTTGTCCCTTTTGCCGGGGTGCAAGACGCAGGCGCTTTGGTACACTGCCCCGACGCCAGAAGGAGTTCCATGAACGTGCCGAGTCCCAACGTACTGATGCTGTACCCGCTGTTCTCGGCAGAGTCCTTCTGGACCTTTGGCGAATCCTGCAAGGTATTGGGCGTAAAGCGCCCGGCCGCTCCTTTGGGCCTGATCACCGTTGCCGCGATGCTGCCCGAAAGCTGGACGGTCCGGCTGATCGATTGCAACACGGCGTCCTTCAACGACGAGGATCTCGCCTGGGCCGACGTCGTCTTCACCGGCGGGATGATGCCGCAGCAGGCCGACACGCTGCGCCTGATCGAGCTCTGCCGCGCGGCCGGCAAGCCGGTGGTCGTTGGCGGTCCCGACCCGACTTCCAGCCCCCACATCTATGAGCGGGCCGACTTCCGGGTGCTCGGCGAGGCCGAGAGCGTCATCGACGAGTTCATTGCGGCCTGGGAGGGTGGCGCACGGAGCGGCGTCTTCACGGCGCCGAAATTCCAGGCGGACGTGACCAAGACGCCGGTACCGCGTTTCGACTTGCTCAAGTTCGAGGACTATCTCTATCTCGGGGTGCAATATTCGCGCGGCTGTCCCTTCACCTGCGAGTTCTGCGACATCATCGAGCTCTATGGCCGCGTGCCACGGACCAAGACGATCGAGCAGATGTTCGTCGAGCTCGAGAGGCTCTATCAGATGGGCTATCGCGGCCATCTCGACTTCGTCGACGACAATTTCATCGGCAACAAGAAGTCGCTGCGGCAGTTCCTGCCGCAGCTTGCCGAATGGCAGCGCGCGCACGGCTATCCTTTCGAATTGTCCACCGAGGCCTCGGTCAATCTCGCCGACGATCCTGAATTGCTCGAGCTGATGGGAGCCGCAAATTTCTTCGCCATCTTCGTCGGCATCGAAAGTCCGGATCCGGCGACGCTCGTCGCGATGCGGAAGAAGCAGAACACGCGGCGCAACATCGCCGAGAGCATCCACAAGATCTACGCCGCCGGCATGCTCGTCACCGCGGGCTTCATCGTCGGCTTCGACAACGAGAAGGTCTCCATGGCGGACGCCATGATCGACTTCATCGAGGAAGCGGCGATTCCCGTCAGCATGGTCGGACTGCTCTATGCCTTGCCGAACACGCAACTGACGCGCCGCCTGGAGCGCGAGGGCCGGCTCCACACCGGCCACGATGTGGCGCCGACCATCGGCGCCGATCAGTGCACGGCCGGGATCAATTTCGATCCTGTGCGCCCGCTGCGCGACATCCTGACGGACTACAAGCGCGTGCTGGAGCACGTCTACAGCCCGGCCGCCTATGCGGGACGGGTCGATCGCTTGATGACGCTGCTCGACCGTTCGCGGCAGCGCCACGAACTCGCGGAAGGGGATATCCGCGCCAAGCTCGGTGCGATGGAGACCGTGCATCGTGTCGTCTCCGCGCTTCCCGAAGCGCGCGGGCCACTGTGGCAGACGTTCATGAACTGCGCCAAGCGCGACACGTCATCGGCGCGCATTGCGGTCCAGATGATCGCCGCCTATGCCCATCTCGGACCGTTCTCGCGCAAGGTCATCGCCGCCATCGATGAGCGGCTGGCGGCGCTGGACGAACAGATTCCGAGTCCAGCCGTGGCTGCAGGCGCGATCGAGGCTCGACATCTGGCCTGACATCCGGAGAGTCGATGGAACCGTCGACCCTTTGATGCTCTGCCCGGCGTGCCGTCCGGGGCGCAAACTGGCTGTCATGTGTGAGATCCCGGCTTGACAGCAGGACAACCTCAAGCTGATCGTCATCAGGACGACACCGCGCCTGCCGCGATTTCGGCGTCTGGACGTTCCGCGGGCATTTGAATTGGCCCGCAAGGCTCAGTGCTCGTCTGCCGTTGCGACCGACGTCATTGCCGGAAAAGCTTTAGCGGGGTTGGGCCATGTTCAGGAAGGTGATCCGCTGGTCGGTTGCGCTGATTGTCGTGGCGGTGCTGGTCCTCGCGTATCTGCCTTCCTTCATCGCCGATTCCATCTACAAGAACGTCGACGACATCACCGATGGTGAGATGCCCGCCACCGTCACGGCCTTTCAATCGGGGCCGGACGTCGTCAGTACCATCGGTGGCAGCGGCGAGGGCTTGAACTGCAGCCTGCCGCCCTGGGCCAACATATTTTTCGACGGCGGCAGGGATTCCAACCAAAAGCGCCATCTCGTCCTGCAGCGCTTCAGGCAGGCATGCGTCTTTCACGACCTGTGCTATCGCCATGGCCTTGCGACCTATGGCTATAACCAGAACGATTGCGACCGCATTCTGCAGAACGCGGCTTTTCGACTCTGTCTCTACATACGAAACGGCAGCCAGGAGAGCAGCGCGGCGCGCTGTCAGACCGACTCCAAGATGGTTCTGGCAGGCGTGAGCCTCGGCGGATACGACGCCTATCGCGGCTGGGACCGATCGACCTATTTCGAATTCGATTCGGACCCGTCGCGGTCGAACGGGTTTCTGGTCAGCCGCGTGGTCAATCATCCGTTCAAGGCGGCCGCGCCGGCCAAATACGGCAGCGACCCCGATCAGGTCATTCTCATGTTCGAGAACATCCGTTCCAATCTTGCGGTGACCTGCATCACCTGCGCGAGTGTTCCCGTTCTCGACTGGACGACCGATCCCAACGCCGTCAGCGCCGAGTTGCGCTCGGTCGGTGTGATGCGCTTGCCGGAAGCGCTGCTCAAGCGCGAGCCCATGCTGTCCGAAACCATGCCGGTCTGGTTGCCGCCGCGCCGTCGACACGCGGCGCCGCATCTCCTGGTCGACGGAGCGGGCAAGGACCATCTGATCTGGATGAGCCGGAACAACCCGCAGGACAGCATGTCCTGCATCGTCGGCGCCGATCCGGCGCGTCTCCTCACCAATACCCTGCCGGCACGGGATCTCTGCTCGGTCGATGCCGGCCCGTCGCTCAGCAGGGTGGAGGTCGACATGTTCGCGACCTCTCCGCTTCCGATGGAGGTGCCCGGAAGTTCGGATCTCGTCTACGCGACGTCGATCAGCACACAAAAGACAAAGGAGCAGCATCTGAGCTTCTGCTCCCGCTCCGCGTCCAGGAAGGTCGAGGACTCCGGAGGCGACGACCAGTCCAAATGCGTCACCTTCCCCGAACCGGAGGTTCGCAAGGGCGCGGCGCTCGGTGCATTTCAGAACTTTCCGCTGGTTCGCGCCGGACAGCAGATCTATTTCGCGCGGGACATCGATCAGCGGACGGATTCGCTGCTGACTGCCGCCTGGCAGCGCGCCTTCGGCAACAGCTTTTCGCCCGACGGTGCCCTGCTCGTGATCGACGTGGCGCCACCGCTTGCCGCCAAAGGGTCCCTTGCGGCCAAGCTGAAGAAGATCGTCCGGTTCAACATCGACGATCGTTTCGATCCGATGATGCCGATCACGCGCAAGGTGGACGATCTGCGATTCCTGAGCCTGGAGGCGTCGAAGTCGAGCGTGCACCTTCGCACGATCGATTTCGCCAGGGACAACCCCTCCGTTGGCAATGCGCGGCTGACGATGGGCAATGGTGACGTGGAGCTGGACCGCTCGTGGGCGGAGAGGCCCGTGCTGGTGCTGGAGACCAGGGAGGCGCGACCGAGGACCAAGCTGGTGTTCTCGCGTGGGGAGATAGCGGTCGAACCGGGCAGGCCCGACGTGTCCCGCGCGACGACCGAAGTGTTGACGCTGCAGACCCTGGTTTTCGAACGCGATGCGGCCGCGCCGTCGGATGCACCATTCGTGAAATCGGCTGGCGCGGCATGCCGGATCGTCTATGAGTTCGAAGCGAACCACACCGATTGGCCGTGCTATCGCGCGTTCGACCCCGACCGTACGATGCGGGCCTCGCCGGCGACGCGGATGCAGGCTTCCCAGACGCTGGTTGGACGGTTCAGCCAAGGCGGCGGCCATGGCCTCGCATTTCCCGATCTCTGCCTGAAGTCGGAGCCGATCATCCTGACGCCGCAAGGGGGCACGTTTGTGCCCCTGAGCGAGACTGCGGGCTGGAACGGTCCGCCAAGGCTGACGCGGACGATCAAATGCGAGCCGCTCGATGCCGCGGCAATCGTGAGCCGTCCCATCGCGCAGAAGGCTCCGTGAAGGCGGGCCGGTCGATTGAGGCGCGGACGCGCGTTCGGTCTACTTCACCGCCAGCCGCAGGAAGCTCATCACGCTGCCAAGTGCGGCAAAGCCGGCGCCGAGCGCCAGCGCGACGGTTGCGCCGTCGTGGCCGGCGAGCGCGAAGCAGAGTGCCGCGAGGGCCGCCCCCGTCGTCTGTCCCGTCAGGCGCGCGGTCGCGACGATGCCCGAGGCGCTGCCGCTGCGATGCGGCGGCGCGCTCGACATCACCGCCTTCATGTTTGGCGCCTGGAAGAAGCCGAAGCCCATGCCGCAGATCACCATCCGCCAGATGATGTCGGCAATGGCGGGGTTGGCCGGAAGCGTCGCAAGCAGCGCCATGCCGAGGCCGAGCAGCACCAGGCCGATGCCGCCGAGCAGGCCGACCGCGTGGCGGTCGGACAGGCGTCCAGCGATCGGCGCCATGATGCCGACCACCAGTGGCCACGGCGTCATGAAGAAGCCGGTCTCGACCTGCGAGCGGCCGAGCACGTCCTCGAAATAGAACGGCAGCGAGACGAAGGCGAGCCCCTGCACGGCGAAGGAGCACACCGCGGTCGCGGCCGACAGCGCGAACATCGGCCGACTGAACAGGTCGATCGGCAGCATCGGCGCCGGGTGGTCGGCGTGGCGGCGCGTCAGGATGACGCCGAGCGCGAGGGCCGTGACCAGCTCGATGCCCACGACGACCGGCGACAGATTATGGGCGGCACTGCCGATGCCGGTGATGAACAGGCCGAGGCAGGCCGACGCCAGCACCGCGCCGAGGAAATCAAAGCCGTGATCGGCGCGCGGCGTCTTCGGCAGCATCGCAAAGCCGATGCCGATCGCGACGAGGCCAAAGGGGATGTTGACGGCGAACAGCCACGGCCATGGGCCGATGGCCAGGATGGCGGAGGCGATCGTGGGCCCGAATGTGAAGGCGGTCGCGACCACCAGCGCGTTGTGCCCAAAACCGCGGCCCAGCATCCGGCCGGGATAGACGAAGCGCACCAGCGCGGTGTTGACGCTCATGATGCCGCTGGCACCCAGCCCCTGCAGCGTGCGCGCGACCAGCAGGCTCTCCAGCGACCACGCCACCGCGCAGAGCAGTGAGGCGATGGTGAACAGGATGAGGCCGCCGAGATAAATGCGCTGGTGCCCGACGATCTCGCCGAGCGCGCCCAACGGCAGCAGCGTCGCCACCAGCGCGATCTGGTAGACATTGACCACCCAGACCGACTGCTCCGGCGAGACATGCAGATCGGCGGCAATGGCGGGCAGGGCGATGTTGGCGATGGCGGTGTCGAGCGAGGCCATCGCCAGCGCGGTGAAGATCGCGGCGATCGCCCAGCGCCGCTGCGCGGCGGGGAGGCCGTCAGACGTGGTGTGGTCGGGCTCGCGCGCGGCGGCAGGTAACGTGATCGTCATTGCGTTGGCGCGTGGCTCCGGCGGCGCGGCTCAAATCGGTCATTTCGCATGTACTACGGTGGGGCCGCGTTCCACAGGCATATGCTTGCATGCTGTGTATGCGTGAAGGTGGGGCGATGCCGCCTCGCGCTGCCTTATGATCGCGCCGCTGCTCCAAAATCAGGGGATCGCCATGCAAATCGTCGTTCTGCCCGGTGACGGCATTGGACCTGAGATCACAACCGCGACAACGGGTGTGTTGCGCGCCGCCTCCGAGCGCTTCCAGCTCAATTTGCGCCTGGAGGAGCACGCGGTCGGGCATGCGAGCCTGAAGCTATCAGGCTCGACCGTGCGCCCCGAGATGCTCGACATCGTCCGCGCCGCTGACGGCCTGATCCTGGGCCCGACTGCGACGTTCGACTTCAAGGACGAGGCGCATGGCGAGATCAATCCGTCGAGGTACTTCCGCAAGAACCTCGACCTCTACGCCAATATCAGGCCCGCGCGCACCTATGCGGGGCGGCCCGGCCGCCTCGGTGATTTCGACCTCGTCGTGGTTCGCGAGAATACTGAGGGGTTCTACGCCGACCGCAATCTGGAGCAGGGCAATGGCGAGATGCTGGTCACGCCCGACGTGGTGATCTCGCTGCGAAGGATCACACGCCTATGCTGCGAGCGCATCGCGCATGCCGCATGCCGGCTCGCCATGAAGCGGCAGAGGCACCTCACGATCGTGCACAAGGCCAATGTGCTCAAGATCGGCGACGGCATGTTTCTCGAGATCTGCCGCGCGACGGCGAAGGCCTATCCAGGACTGAGCGTCGACGACATCCTGGTCGATGCCATGATGGCGCATGTGGTGCGCAGTCCCGATCGTTTCGACGTCATTGTGTCCACCAACATGTTCGGCGACATCCTGTCCGATCTTACCGCCGAACTTTCGGGAAGCCTCGGCCTCGGCGGCTCGCTCAATGTCGGTGAGCGCTACGCGATGGCGCAGGCCGCGCACGGCTCGGCGCCCGACATTGCCGGACAGGACGTCGCCAATCCCGTCTCGTTGATCCTGTCGACCGCGCTGCTGCTGGTCTGGCACGGCGAGAAGACTGGTGCGGTCCGCTATGAAGAGGCCGGCCACGCGATCGAGGCGGCGGTGGCGAAGGCGATTGGCGAGGGCAGGGCGACGCGGGACGTCGGCGGCAAGCTCGGCACGATCGCGGCGGGGGCGGCGATTGCGGAGATCCTGCAGGCGGAGTGAGCGGTGCTTGCACATTTTTCTCGGGGCCCAAGACAAAAGTCCGAAAAACAACCCCGTGCACAGTAGAAGTCACCTTGATTGACAAGGGATTTTCGAACCGCATTGCGACGGCAGTCGCGGCTGCGATCAGGTTGACCCGTCGGGCAAAAACGCTGGCCCAGCGATCCTGAAAAAGACTTGGATGCCGGTGAACGTGCGACGCCTATCAAGGCGGGTCACTTATCGGCTTGGCAAGCGCTGACCTACGATATCGGGCCAATCGCTGTGCCGCTGCCCGGCCAGCCCGCCAAGGCTCTTGACCTCGTGATCGCCGAAAGTTTTCTGATCGGCGCCGATCAGGTGATGGACTGAAGTACGTGGGTTCACGGCAGAAGTGTCATGAACTCATAGACGACTACGGCAGCGCCGAGACAGCGCCGCCAGGGATTCACGCCGCGGAAGACCTCGTCGGCGCCCCAGACGACGAGTCCGCCCTTCACGACGATCGTCAAGCCGACGCTGACGTTGCCTGCGGAAGGCCAGATCCAAAGCAGAAGGCCCGCAACGATAACGATCCAAAGAAGAAGATTCGGCCACTGCGCGATGGTGATGGCACCTGTTTCGCGGCTCCGGAAGAACCAATCAACGAATCGCCGCACCGTCACGGAGCCGATCAGAGCGCAACTTGACCCTCTTCACGGCCCTTCCAATAAGTTATGCGGTTGGCTTTGACCTTGATCAGCACGATGCCCGGCGTATCGATGCCGTGGTCGAACCATTTGTCGAGATCGCTCGTCCAGTGCTGCTGGAAAGCCGCCTTGTCCCGGATCAGTTCGGCCGTCCCCTCGACGGCGACGTAGATCCCCTTCGAGAAGAGGCCCGCTTCCGACGAAAACCCGAGCGCGACTTTCGGATTTCGTTGGATGTCCGATACGGTGCGGGTCTGTTCATAGGCGAAGTAATAAGACGTGCCGTCGTAGGCGACATCGCCGTTGTTGCTCATGGGACGGTTGGCGATTTCGCCGTTCTCGGTGTGGGTCGAAAGAATGGCGATGTCGATGTCGGCCATTTCCTTCGCGATCTCGGCGAGCGATGTCTTGGACATGAACTTTCCTCCAGTGGGGCTGGAGCAACGGCGAGATGCAGGCCGTGTTCCCTGATGAATAGAGCGGGGGTCCATGCCCACCGGCCATTACTTCGCTGATGCAGGCTTGGCGGGTTTGAAGGAAAGGGCCGTCGGCGGTCTGATTGACGCGCTCTTTCTACCTCGAAATAAAACCGCCCCCGACATCAGCCGGGGGCCGGTTTGGATGAGATCGTATCAGTGGCCGGTGCCGGGCTTGGTGGTCTTCGGGGGCTTACCGTCTTCCATGCGGCCCTCATTGCGAAGATCGCGTCCCTCTTGAGCCTTGCGCTGGCTCTCGGGATCCTTGCCGTGCTCGTTCATCTCTTCCTTGATGTAACCGGCGCCTTCCTTGATCTTGCCTTCAACGCTCATGATCTTCTCCTTCGATATTGGAGATAACGCGTTGGCGGATTTGGCGTTCCGGCATCAGAACGGCGCAGATTTGCGGGGAACCGAGTTGTGCCTTCCCGAGCGTCTAACGCGCAGAATGGCAGAGCATTTGCGAAACTCATCGTGCTGAGTGCTGAACGGTCGTCGATGGGCTTCGCTGCGCGTTCATGGCGTGGCTCGGACTTTCCGAGCTGTGGCGGTGGTGCACGACAGGCGCGCTGCTCACTTATTCCCGCGGTATGGATCACGTCACCAGATGGCAGCTCATCACATGCGAGAGCCATTTCGTTTCGCTCTTCATCATCTACGGAGTGGTTGCTGCCACGGGAGTGACGATTTGCACCATGCAGTGCCTGTTGATCCGCAGGTGGGGGTTGAAGAAGCTGGCGGCGGGTCAGTGATCGTGCGCGCGCCTCTCGCGAGCACGATTGACCGCATTTGAAGGCCAGGAAGATGCTCGGCGCGCTATCGCCGACATTGTTCCGGCGCGAGGTCGCGGCAAGACGGCTGGTAAGAAGCCAGCGGGCCAAGTGACGTGGAGATCAACGCTCGTTGTGGAAAACCGTCACTCGAATACAAGCCCTAACGCCAACCAGGTCGCAAGAGACAAGCAGACGCCAATTCCCAAATAGGGCAATGCAAGGCGCATCGGTCACTCCTCAGCTCCGAGACGCTGCGAAAACGCCGTCAGCTTCGCATGTTCGCCGTGCCCTGCCCATATTCCATACGATGTACGAGCTTTGGTTCACCGTGGACGGCAACGTACCCGACTGCACAATGAAGACGATGCCAACGCGCCTGATTTGACGCCCCCCTTTGCCGTACCAGGCTGATTTAATTTGACTTCGCATTTGGTTCAAAATATATAATTTATTTAATTATTTAATTGTGGGTATGGTGCCATGCCGAACTGCGAAACAGGCGGAGCAATCGCGCCGTTCTAGCTGTTATCTAAAGAGGCGTGATCAATGCGCCGACCGATTGATACTGCACCCAGGGACGGAGAAGACATCTGGGTGGAAGATGCGACCGGGGTTGTTGACGTCGCTCGCTGGTCGCCTCAAGCAGGCAAATGGGTCTCCAAAGACGGCGCTCCAATCAACGCCGAGCCGACCCATTGGTCTCCCGAAACTGAGGACATTGACCCAGAGGGCGGGCCATTGGGCATTCCGCTCGCAGCGGCTGTCATTTTGCTTCCCGCGATCCTGATTGGAGCGGCCTTACTGGGTGTGTTCGACACTTTCGGCGCACGAGCAATTCCGGAAACGACGCAAATCGGCGGCGAGAGTGCCCTCAGCTTCGAGCAACGGCCGGAGATAGGGGCGGGGTCGCAAGCGCTCCTTCAGCGCGAAGCGGACGGAGCCCTGACGTACACGGTGCCGGCAGGCATGGTGCAGCCTGAACCATGGCCGGATCGAGATGCTTTGCACGCTAATGCGCGCGCCAGTGAACTGGACGGGGCGCGCAGGGAACTTGACGAGGCGGCCCAGCACGCGCACGCGGCAAAAATTGCGGCGGACGAGTTGCGGCAGTCGCTGCAACAGGAGCAAGCGCGCAACGCTGCGCTTGCGAACGAAGTCGCGGAATTTCGCCGCGAGATCGATGCCCGCGACGCAGGATCGCGGAAGGCGGAGGATGTGGCCGCGCAGCAGAGAGAGGCGGCGCAGCGGGAGATCGCAGAACTAGAGCAGTCCCTGCAGCGCGAGCGGGAAAATAGCGCCGTCCGCGCAAGGCAGGTGAACGCCGCACAGGCAGCAGCGGCGAGCGCTGAGCAGGAACGCCACGAGGCGCAGTCGCGCGCCGCCGCGCTCGCGAGCGAACTCGCCGGAATGCCTCGCCGCTTGCCTATGACGGAAGCTGCGACCGCGGAGCAAAGCCAGGCGGCGGGGCTGGAGATTGCGGAACTGCGGCAGTCCCTGCAGCAAGAGCAGGAAAAGAACGCCATTCTCGTCACGGAAGCCAAAGCAGCACAGGCAGCAGCTGCCGATGCCGATCAACAACGCCGCGCTCTGGAAAAGGCTCAGGCGCACGCCGCTGCGCTGGAGAGCGAACTTGCCGAAGTGCGCCGGGAGATCGAAGCCCGCAACGTGCAACTGCGCGAGGCCGAAAATGCGACCTGGCAGCAGGGCCAGGCCGCGAAACAAGAGATCAGCGAACTGCGACAGTCGCTGAAACAGGAGCTGAGCAAAACCGAGGCCAGGGAGAGAGATCTTGCACCGGGGTGGCGCTCGACCCATGAGCGCGTCCTCGCCGAGCAAGCAAATGACGCCCCGGTCTTGCCGGCGACGCGGAGCGTGGAAGTGGCGGAGCCACCGACCGCTGCCGCCCAGAACGAGGCGGAGGCCCGTTTGATCCCGCGTGCCAGGGCGCTCCTCGATCAGGGAAATATCGGTGCAGCACGCATTGTACTCGAGCTCGCGGCTGAGAAAGACGTTGCGCAGGCAAGTTTCATGCTCGCCGAGACCTACGATCCGGCGGTTCTATCCGCCTGGGGTACTTATGGAACTCGCGGCGAAGCGGCCAAGGCGCGCGAGCTCTACGCGAAGGCACACAGGGCCGGTATTCGCGAAGCGAAGGAACGGCTGGATGCGTTGCGACCCTGAGAATGGGCTTCTTGCAGTCCGAGAGACGAAAGCTTGCGGTGGCTGAGCCGGAAGGGAACGACATGAACAAGGCGCCAAAGTTACGCTCATTGCTCCTGCTCACTTGGTTGGTGCCGGTCGCTATGATGCTTCAAACTGCCTGCCTGGATGCGCAAACGGCGAGAAATGCCAAGGCCGATGCACAGCTCGACCGACGGCCGCTTCCGAAAGAGAACGAAAAGGACCGGATGAACGCCTGGACGGTCGGGCTCGCCGGGGGCCTGCTCGAGGGCGCGCCGATCCGCCTCGCCGCAGAAATGGCTCGCGTCGTCGACGACGGAGCAGACCTGCATCTCCTGCCGATCGTCACCCGCGGGGCCACCGACAATCTGAATGCGCTGCTCTATTTGCGCGGCGTCGATACTGCCATCATCAATTCCGACGCGCTCGAGGAGTATAAGATTCAGGCACCGCAGATCCGAAGCCGCATCACCTATCTGCTCAATCTCTTCCCATCCGAGCTGCACATTTTTGTGCGGCCTGAAATCACAAGCCTGCAGGATCTTGTCGGCAAGAAGGTGAACTTCAACACCCTGGGCACCGCGGCCGCCTATTCAGGACCACTGATCTTCAGCCGTCTCGGGATCGATGTCGAAAAGACATTCATCCCGCATCAGGTTGCCCTGGAACAGATGCGCAAAGGCGAAATGTCGGCCGTGGTGTTCATCACCTCGAAACCCGTCGACGCCTTCGTAAAGGGCCGTTGGGAGGCTGGATTCAAGTTCCTCCCGATCCGTTACGACAAGAAGTTCGAGGACTATTATCTGCCCGCGACCTTGGACGCCAACGAGTATCCAAATTTGATCAAGCAGGGTGAGCGGGTCTCGACCATCGCGGTCCCGACAGCGCTTGTCGCTTTCAACTGGCCGCTCGGCTCAAATCGCTACCAACGCGTGGCTCGCCTTGTCGAGTACCTGTTCTCGCGCATCGACCGCCTGCAGGCACCAGGCTTCGATCCGAAATGGCAGTCGATCAATCTTGCGGCATCGGTCCCGGGTCTCACCCGCTTCCAAGCCGCGCAGGAATGGCTGGATCGCAAAGCGCGCAGCGTACAGGCGAGGCCATGAAGACTGCCGCTCCTCCGCTCGCTGTCGCCTTCAACGTCGCCTGCGGTATCGCCTACGCGCAAAGTACGAGCGATCCCATGGAAACACTTAGGGCTTGTTCGGCGATGGAGGGACAAGCCCGGCTGGAATGTCTGCAAGACTTGTCGCGCAAGATTCCACCGTCCAGTCGGGGCAGCCGGGATGCTGGCTGGATCGTCAGCGAGACGACTTCGCCAGTCGATTATCTGCCGGTCGTCACCGCCACCGCCACTTCTGTCGGCAACTCGGATGGCGCCGCGATGCAGCTCGCAATCCACTGCCGCAGAGGCCGCACGGAAGTCATAGTCGCCGGACCGGCGCTGTCACGCAGCGCTAACGAATACGTCATCTCCTTTCGGCTGAATGCGGATACGCCAATGCAACTCGCAGCAGCGTCGCCGTCATTCGGATCCGGCGTCGCTTTCGGGGGCGACGTCGTAAAGTTGTTGAGCTCACTACCCGACGACGGCCACATCGTCGTGAGCCTTTTCACCCGCACTGGCCCGGTGCAAGGCGGACAATTCCTGCTCAGCGGATTCGAGAACGTGCGCAAGAAAATGGCGGCTGCATGCAAATGGCCACATGCCATCGCCAGACCGGGTAGGTGATGGTCAGGAAATGGAGACACGAGATGATCAATCCAAAGTTGGCGATGGCACTCATGGGAGGCTTGACGATACTGCTTCTGGTCGGACCAGGCGCGCAGGCGCAGCAGGACAACCAGTGGATCCCGCAGGCGCGCGAGAAGAGCCAAGCGAGCAACGCGAAGCATCCGGGTGGACAGAAGCAGGTGAGCAAGCCGCGGCAGAATCACGCGATCAGGCAGGATCCTCCGAACAGCACGAAGATGGCTCAGGCTACAAAAACCGAGAGCGCGAAAAAGTCGCACCGGCTGGTGCTGCAGGTTAATTCCAACGACCCTGCGATGATGAACCTCACGCTCAACAATGCGAGCAACGTCGCGCAGTACTATCGCGATCTCGGTGAACCGGTGTCGATCGAGGTCGTCACCTTTGGTCCTGGCCTTCACATGCTGCGCGACGACACCTCGCCGGTAAAGCCGCGCATCGAGGTACTCGCGATGAGCCATCCCGAAGTCTCCTTTAAAGCCTGCGGCAACACGCAGGAAAACATGCGCAAGGCGGAGAACAAGGACATAAACCTGATTCCACAGGCCACGATCGTCAAATCCGGCGTCGTCCGCGTCATGGAGCTGCAAGAGCAGGGCTGGAGCTACGTCAAGCCGTGAGGTCCGGCGGCAAACCGTACGTGGCGTGCGTTCGCGGGCCGTGGATTCAGGAGGCCAACCCTAGAACTGATACCGCCGCAGCCCGCCATCCACCGGGATCACCGTGCCCGTGATGTAGCGCGCCACAGGTGAGGCCAGAAATACTGCCAGTGCCGCCAGATCTTCCGGCTCGCCCCAATAGCCGACCGGAATCTCTTCCTCCGCAAAGCGCTCGCGATAGTCAGGCGCGTAGTTGCGGCGGATCTGCTCGCTCATGATGCGGCCGGGCGGGATGCAGTTGATGGTGATGCCGTGCTCGCCGATCTCGCGCGACAGGCCCTTGGCCCAGGCGTGCACGGCGGCCTTGGCGGCGAACGCCGCGTTGAGGCCTTCCGGCTCGGACTTGCCGGTGATGTTGACGATGCGGCCCCATTTGCGTTCGATCATCTGCGGCAGCAACGCATGCGCGATGCGGCGGTAGCTGGTGAAATTCAGCGCGATCGCCTCGTCCCATTTGCTGTCGGGGGCATCGACCGGCAGCGGCCGGCTGCCGCCGGCATTGTTGATGAGGATGTCGACATGGCCGAGCTCCTTCACCGCAAAGGCCGCGATCCGCTCCGCCGCGTCCTTGGCCATGACGTCCTGTTCGAGCGGCGTGATCAGCCCGGAGCCTTCCTCCTTCACCAGCTCGGCGAGAAGATCGGTGCGCCGCGCCACGCCGACGACGCGCACGCCCTCGGCGGCGAGGCCCTTGGCGATCGCGCGGCCGATGCCGATGCTCGCGCCGGTGACGACAGCGGTTTTCGATTTGAGCCCGAGGTCCATGGTGACACGCTCTCTTGTTTGGTTCTTGCTTATTGCTGTGCGTTTCCTGCCCGTCCCGCGCGCCTTAATTGCCTGAGCGGGACGAGCAGTGGTAACCAAGAGCGACGTTGAAGGAAACACGAAAAAGAAAAAGGCGTTGAGACGATGGTCTGGGATCCGCAGCAATACTTAAAATTCTCCGGCCACCGGCTCCGGCCCGCCGTTGACCTCTTGATGCGGATTCCGGATTTTGGCCCCCGCGAGATTGCCGATCTCGGCGCCGGCGCCGGCAACGTGACAAAACTCATCAAGGAGCGCTGGCAGGAGGCGAGCGTGACCGGCGTCGAGGGCTCCGCCGAGATGGTTGCCGCCGGCCGCAAGGCTGCACCCGATGTGGAATGGTCCCACGAGGACCTCGGCCATTGGCGCCCCGCCGGGCAGTACGACTTGATCTATTCCAATGCCGCACTGCACTGGCTGCCCAATCATGCGGCGCTGTTTCCATCGGTCATGGAGAAGGTGAGGCCTGGCGGCATGCTCGCGGTGCAGATGCCGCGCAACTTTCTGGCGCCGTCGCATGTGCTGATCGGCGAGACGGCGCTTGATGGTCCGTGGCGGTCCAAGGTCGAGCATCTCGTGACGCCGCCGCCGGTCGAGGGCCCGGCATTCTATCACGATCTTCTTGCGCCGATGTCGGCCAACATCGACATCTGGGAGACCGAATATCTGCAAGTGCTCGAAGGCGAGAACCCCGTCAAGGAATGGACCAAGGGGACTTGGCTGACGCCCTATCTCGACGTGCTCGCAGGCGAGGAGAAGATCGCATTCGAAGCCGCCTATGGCGCGCGGGTTGCGAGGGCCTATCCGAAGAATGCGGCGGGGCAGACCCTGTTCCCGTTCCGCCGTCTCTTCATGGTCGCCCAGCGCAAGAGCTAATGCACTGCCGCAATGCGACATAAGCGCTCGTTCCCCTGGATGAAAGCAGGTGCCGGGTTGCGTAGACAGCGCTCGTCAAGATAGCTTGGCTGCGGCAAATTGGGCTTAGGTCTAGTTGTTCGGCCTGCGGATTGCTGCCACTACTCAAACCGGAAAACAAAAAAACACCCGGTTTGTCGAGGTTGTTGGGAGGTCTTCATGCGCAAACTGCTTCTCGCGGTCGCGGCGGCCGCGCTCGTTTTGGCCCCCGTTGTTGCGCAGGCCCAAACTCCGATCGTCATCAAGTTCAGCCACGTCGTCGCCAACGACACGCCGAAGGGGAAGGGCGCGCTGAAGTTCAAGGAGCTCGCCGAGAACTACACCGACGGCAAGGTCAAGGTCGAAGTCTACCCGAACTCCACACTCTATAAGGACAAAGAGGAGATCGAGGCGCTGCAGCTCGGCTCGGTGCACATGCTTGCCCCTTCGACCGCCAAATTCGCGCCCCTTGGTATCAAGGAGTTCGAGGCGCTCGATCTGCCCTGGCTATTCAAGGACGATCAAACCTATTCCAGCGCGATCAAGGGCACCATCGGCAAGTGGCTATTCCAGAAGCTCGAGGCCAAGGGCATTACCGGCCTCGCTTACTGGGACAACGGCTTCCACATGGTCTCCTCGAATCGTCCGCTGATAAAGCCGACGGATTTCCAGGGCCTCAAGTTCCGCATCTCGGGATCCAAGGTCGCCGACCAGTATTTCCGCCTGGTCGGCACCATCCCTCAGATCATGGCGTTCTCCGAGGTCTACCAGGCTTTGCAGACCGGCGTGGTCGACGGCTGCGAGAACACCGCGTCCAACTACTTGACGCAGAAGTTCTACGAGGTGCAGAAAGACATCACCGTTTCCTATCACGCGCATCTGCAATATGCGGTCATCGTCAATTCGAAGTTCTGGTCGGGCCTGCCGCCCGATATCCGCACCCAACTCGACAAGGCGATGGCGGAGGCATCCGACTACACCAACTCGATCGCGCGCCAGGAGAACGAGGACGCGCTGGCCGAGATCAAGAAGACAGGCAAGACCAATCTGCATTACCTGACCGATGCCGATCGCAAGGCGTGGCAGGACGCGATGCAGCCGACTTATAAATGGGCAAAGGGCCGGGTCGGGCAGGAAGTGCTCGATCTCGTCGCCAAGGAACTCGACGTCAAGATGAACTGACGGCCGCGCCCTGACAAGAACAATAGCAACGGTCGGGGGTGATCGCACTCCCGGCCGTTTCGCTCTTGAATGGACGAGCCAATGCTGGGGGGACGAAGTTGCTGCGTGTGCTGAATCGTGTGCTCGATCATCTCGAAGAATGGCTGATCGCGACGATGATCGCGGCTGCGACGTCGCTCATCTTCGTCGCCGTGCTGCACCGCTACGGCGCCGGCCTGTCGATCGACATCGCCAAATGGGCGGAAGCCCGTAACCTGACCTTCCTCGCCGTCCCGGCGCGCGCTGCATTCGTCTGGCTTGCCGCGCTTGATTTGTCCTGGGCGCAGGAACTCTGCATCTACATGTTCATCTGGATGGCGAAGTTCGGTGCCGCCTACGGCGTGCGGACCGGCATCCATGTCGGCGTCGACGTGCTGGTCAACATCCTGCCCGGCGGATCGCGCCGTCGCGTCATCACCTTCGGTCTGTTGTGCGGCGCTCTCTTCACCGCCATCGTCGCCTATTTCGGCGCCGCGTTCGTGGGGCAGATGTGGCAGACCGGCCAGCAATCCAACGATTTGGAAGCACCGATGTGGATGGTGTATCTCACCATCCCGCTCGGCTCCGGCTTGATGTGCTTCCGCTTCCTGCAGGTCGCCTGGTCGTTCCATCGCACCGGCGAGCTGCCGCATCACGACATGGCGGGTGTCGAGGGCGTCGAGGCGGATCCGGTGCATCCGGCGCCGGTCACGCATAGTCAGGTCGTCCGCGACGAGCGCAGCCCGCTCGGCTGGATCCTGATGCTGCTGCCGGTCCTGATCGTCGCGCTGTGCTTCGCGCATGCGGGCCATGTCATCACGTTGCCGCAGGGCTTGCGCGTCCTCATCGTGTTCGCGCTTCTGCTCTCCTTGATGCTGACGGGTATGCCGATCTCGATCGCGCTCGGTCTCACCGTGCTCAGCTTCATGTTCACCTTGACCGACGTGCGCACGGAATCGGTAGCGCTGAAGCTGTTCACCGGCATCGAGAACTTCGAGATCATGGCGATCCCGTTCTTCATCCTCGCCGGCAACTTCCTGACCCATGGCGGGGTGGCGCGGCGGATGATCACCTTCGCGACCTCGCTGGTCGGCCATTGGTACGGCGGTCTCGCGCTGTCGGGGGTGGTCGCCTGCGCGCTGTTTGCCGCCATTTCCGGCTCGTCGCCGGCGACCGTGGTGGCGATCGGCTCGGTGATCCTGCCGGCGATGGTCGCGCAAGGCTTCCCGAAGCGGTTCGGCGCGGGCGTGATCACGACGTCGGGCTCGCTTGGAATTCTCATTCCGCCGTCGATCCCGATGGTTCTCTACGCCGTCTCCACCAACAGCTCGGTCGGCAAGCTCTTCATCGCCGGCATCGTGCCGGGATTGGTCCTGGCCTCGCTTCTCGGCGCCACGACGTTCTATCGGGCCTGGCGCAACGACTATCCGCGGATGCCGAAGGCAACGCTGTTCGAGCGCTTCGATGCCTTCCGCAAGTCGATCTGGGGCATCCTGCTGATCGTGATCGTGATCGGCGGCATCTACAGCGGCCTGTTCACGCCGACCGAAGCTGCCGCCGTCAGTGCGGTCTACGCCTTCATCGTCGCCGTGTTCATCTATAAAGACCTGAAGCTGAGCGACGTGCCGCGGGTGCTGCTGTCGTCGGCGAATCTCTCGGCGATGCTGCTTTACATCATCACCAACGCCGTCCTGTTCTCGTTCCTGATGACTTACGAGAATGTGCCGCAAGCACTGGCGCAATGGATGATCGACCAGGGCCTGGGGTGGATCGGCTTCCTGCTCCTCGTCAACCTGCTGCTGCTGCTGGCGGGCAACGTGATGGAGCCGTCCTCGATCATCCTGATCATGGCCCCGATCCTGTTTCCGGTCGCGATCAAGCTCGGCATCGACCCGATCCATTTCGGCATCCTGATGACAGTCAACATGGAGGTTGGCCTCTGCCATCCGCCTGTCGGCCTCAACCTCTACGTCGCCTCCGGCATCGCCAAGATGGGCATCACCGAGCTCACGGTCGCGGTGTGGCCGTGGCTGTTGACGATGCTGGGATTCCTGGTGGTGGTGACGTATTGGCCCGGGCTGTCGCTGTGGCTGCCGCGATTGCTGGGGATGTAGCGAGGGGAGCTGCACAGCGACCCTCCCCCTCCAGGGGAGAGTGAACCCGGCTGCGCTTCGCTCCATCAATGGCAAGCGGCTGTGAGATGCGGTTAGATGGCTCTCACCAGATCAGGGGAGCCATCTCGATGACGGACATTTCGAACAGCGAGCCGAAGGACGCGACGCCGTCCGTCATCGCGCAGCAAACAACGATGCTGAACGCGCTGCCGTTTTCCGACACGCGGGATTTCGACGACGCCGCTCGTGGCTTCCTCGGAACGATCGAGAACGCGACGATCACGAACCCGCAAGGGAGGACGGTCTGGAGCCTCGAGCCTTACGGCTTTCTGTCCACCGATCAGGCGCCGCCTACGGTCAATCCGAGCCTGTGGCGGCAGTCGCGTCTCAACATGCAGCACGGCCTGTTCGAGGTCGTGCCCGGTGTCTACCAGGTACGCGGGCTCGACATCGCCAACATGACGCTGATCGAGGGCGACAGCGGCGTCATCGTCGTCGACACTCTGACCTCGATCGAAGGCGCCCGCGCCGCGCTCGATCTTTACTTTAGGCATCGTGGCCTGAAGCCCGTTGCTGCCGTGATCTTCACCCACACCCACACCGATCATTGGGGCGGCGCGCGCGGCGTGCTGGAGGACGACGCGCTCGCCACCGGCCGCGTGCCGATCATCGCTCCGAACCTGTTCATGGAGCACGCTGTCTCCGAGAATATCATCGCAGGCCCCGCGATGCTGCGCCGGGCGCAGTATCAGTTCGGGCCGCTGCTCGCCAAGGGGACGCGGGGGCAGGTCGATTGCGGGCTCGGTAAGTCGATGGCGGCAGGATCAGTTGCGCTGCTACGCCCGACCGATTTGATCATGGCGACCGGCGACAGGCGCGTCATCGACGGCGTCGAGTTCGAATTCCAGATGGCGCCGAACAGCGAAGCACCGGCGGAGATGCATTTCTTCATCCCGGGCTACAGGCTGTTGAACCTCGCCGAGAACTGCACTCATAATTTCCACAATCTGTTGCCGTTCCGCGGTGCCGACGTGCGCGACGCGCTGGCCTGGTCAAAATATCTGGGCGAGGCCTTGCAGCTCTGGGACGGCAAGGCGGAGGCGATGTGCGGCCAGCATCATTGGCCGGTGTGGGGAGCTGACCGCATCGGCACGATGATCCGGCAGCAGCGCGACCTCTACAAATTTGCGCATGACCAGACCATCCGCCTGATGAATCACGGCCTCACCGCGGCCGAGATCGCCGAGACGATCCAGCTGCCCAAGAGCCTGGAAGGCGCCTGGCACGGCCGCGGCTATTACGGCCACATCCGGCACAATGTGAAGGCGATCTACCAGAAATATCTCGGCTGGTACGACGCCAACCCGGTCAATCTCGATCCGCTGCCGCCGGTGGAGTCAGGCAGGAAGTACGTCGAGTATATGGGCGGGGCGGATGCGATCCTCGCGCGGGTGCGTGCGGATTTCGATAAGGGTGAATTCCGCTTTGTCGCCCAAGTGCTCGGCCATCTCGTCTTCGCCGAGCCCGACCATGCGGCAGCGCGCGCGTTGCTCGCCGACACGCTGGAGCAGCTCGGCTACGCCGCCGAAAGCGCGACCTGGCGTAACGCCTATCTGTTCGGCGCGCAGGAATTGCGCCAGGGCATGCCGAAGGTGCCGGCGCGCCCCCCGATGCCGCGCGAGACGCTGGCTGCGCTGCGCACCAGCCAGCTCTGGGACGTGCTCGGCATCCGCCTCAACGGTCCCAACGCCGAGGGCAAGCGCATCGTGCTGAACTGGAGTTTTTCCGATACCGGCGAGACCTTCGTGCTCAATCTGGAGAACTGCGCGCTGACCTATAGCGAGGGCGTGCAGGCAGAGGGCGCCGATGCCAGCTTCACGCTGGCGCGCGCAACGCTCGACGAGGTGATCGCCAAGCTGACGAGCTTTCCGGAGGCGGTGGCTGCGGGCAAGGTCAAGCTGTCGGGCAACCCGATGAAGCTCGCCGAGCTGATGGGCCTGATGGACGAGTTTCCGCGCATGTTCGAGATCGTGGAGCCGAAGCGGGCGGTGGTGAGGTAGGTGCTTTCGCAACAATACCAGTGTCGTCCCGGCGAAAGCCGGGACCCATAACCACAGGATTGCGTTTTTGCGCGAGCTGGCAACTCCGAGTCTTCGCAAAACTAATGCTGCGGAGTATGGGTCCCGGATCGGCGCGCGCTTAGGGCGCGCTTGTCCGGGACGACAGTTGTGATTGTGGCTAGCCTACTCCGCGCTGCTCACCAGCTTGATCCGCGGCGACTGTTCCTCGGCGAGGCTGCGATAGGCGGCGAGGTAATCCAGTGCCATTCGCCGCGCCGTGAAACGCGCCTCGAACTGCTTGCGGATCGCAGTGCGGTCAAGTTGCGGAAGGCGATTGACGACGCCGGCTGCACTCAGGACGTCCTCGACGACGAAGCCGGTCAGCCCCTCGTCGATGATCTCCGGCACCGAGCCGCGGTTGAAGGCGACCACCGGCGTTCCGCAGGCCATGGCTTCGATCATCACAAGGCCGAACGGCTCCGGCCAGTCGATCGGCAGCAGAAGGCCGAGCGCGCCGCTCAAAAAGTCCGACTTCTCGTGATCGCTGATCTCGCCGATGAACTCCACCAGCGGATTGTTCTCGATCATCGGCCGGATCAGCTCGTCGTAGTAATCCTGGTCGGCACGATCGACCTTGGCCGCGATCTTCAGCGGAATGCCGCAATGGGTCGCGATCTTGATGGCGCGGTCGACGCCCTTCTCGGGCGCGATGCGGCCGAGCACGGCGAGATATTCCTGTTTCGCCGGCTTCGGCGTCAGCAAGTTCTCCGGAAGACCGTGATGAATCGTGGTCACCCAGTTCGCCTGCGGCACCGGCCGTCGCTGCGCATTGGAGATCGAAATGACGGGCATCTTCGAGAAGGTGTTGAACACCGGCTGATGCTCCGGCAGGTCGAGCCGGCCGTGCAGCGTGGTCAGGAATGGCGTCGGCTGGCGGTGGAACAACGACCACGGATAATAGTCGAGATGGAAGTGGAGGAAGTCGAACTCCTCGTCGTCACATTTTTGCCGCACACGCTCCAGCAGCACCATGTGCAGTGCATTGGGGTCACGTACGGAACCGTCGAGACGGAGCGCCTTGGGCCACAGCGCATCCAGCTTGGCTGATGTCTGCGAGTCGCCGCTGGCAAATAGCGTCACGTCGTGCCCGAGGGCCACCAGCTCTTCCGTCAACCAATGCACCACCCGCTCGGTGCCGCCATACAGCTTGGGTGGAACAGCCTCCGTCAACGGAGCAACCTGCGCGATGCGCATCTCACCATCTCCTTTGTGCGATCATGATCGTAGAAAGCCCCCGCTTGTCGGCACCGGCAATGCCAGCCAAGGGAACGTTCCCGCACTTGCGAAGTTCCTTCCTCCAAAGGTTACTTATTCGACACGTCCGGTGTTCGTCGCGATGCTGCCATCACATCTTCGCAGATCGTCCGCATCCGCATGTCGTGATGAGGTTGCCCGGGAACCGAGGCGAACTGGTCGATGTTCAGTCGATCAGTAACAAAATGAAGACCAGCAAACGGGGCGATAGCCATATGGATCATCTTTCTGGATACGCGCGCAGGCCATTTGCCTTTGTCTTGCGCTATCTTCGGATGCGAATGGCATCGCATCTGGTGATCCTGGCCGCGGTCGTTGCGGCGGTTGCCTGCTCCGTAGGCACCCAATACGGGGTCAAATCCCTTGTCGACGCCTTGTCTGCGGGTCCTTCGCAAGGCGGCGGCGTATGGCTGGCATTCATTTTACTCATGTCGCTGATCGCCGCTGACAACTTCCTGTGGCGGATCGCGAGCTGGACGGCGAGCTTCACCTTCGTTCGTGTCACGGGAGACTTACGACGTGACATATTTCGTCATCTGACCGGACACGCGCCGAGCTACTTCTCGGACCGGATGCCCGGCATGTTGACGAGCCGTATCACCGCGACGTCGAACGCGGTGTTCACGGTTGAGAACATGTTCGTCTGGAACGTTTTGCCGCCCTGCATTGCCACAATTGCGGCAATCGCCCTGATTGGAACCGTCAGTCCTTACATGGCGCTTGGCCTGATCGTGATTGCCGGCGGCATGGTGGTTGCGATGTTCCGCCTCGCCGCCGCGGGCAAGCCGCTGCATGACGATTTCGCCGACAAGGCCGCCGTCGTCGACGGCGAGATGATCGACGTCATCAGCAACATGCCCCTGGTGCGGGCCTTCTGCGGTATCGGCCACGAGCACGAGCGGTTCGACGCGACCGTGAGCCGGGAACTGACCGCGCGAAGCCGCAGCCTGCGTTATCTGGAAAAGCTGCGGCTGCTGCATGCCGCTGTGACCGTGCTTCTGACGATCGCGCTGATGGCCTGGGCAGTCACGCTCTGGCAGCAGGGCGAGGCGACCACCGGCGACGTGGTGCTGGTCTGTACGCTCGGTATCTCCATCCTGAGCGCGACGCGCGACCTTGCGGTGGCGCTGGTCGACGTAACCCAGCACGTTGCGCGGCTGACCGAGGCGATCGCCACGCTGCTGGTGCCGCACGAATTGCGTGATCATCCCGAGGCGGAGCCCCTGGTCAAGAGCGGCGCCGCGATCGCGTACAATAACGTCACCTTCGGCTATCCCGGCGGCGAGAAGATCTTCGAGCGCTTCAGCCTGCGGCTCCAGCCCGGCCAGCGCGTCGGCCTGGTCGGCCAATCCGGCGGCGGCAAGTCCACACTGTTCACGCTGCTGCAGCGCTTCTACGATACCGACGAGGGCAGCATCACGATCGACGGCCAGGACATTTCGAAGGTCACGCAGCAGAGCCTGCGCGAGGCGATCTCGGTGGTGCCCCAGGACATTTCCCTGTTCCACCGTTCCATCCGCGAGAATATCCGCTATGGTCGGCCGAATGCGACCGATGACGAAGTGCTGCGCGCGGCGATCGCAGCACGCTGCGATTTCGTCGAGAGCCTGCCCGATGGCCTCGACACCATGGTCGGCGACCGCGGCGTCAAGATGTCCGGCGGCCAGCGCCAGCGCATCGCGATCGCGCGCGCCTTCCTGAAGGATGCGCCGATCCTGCTGCTGGACGAGGCGACCGCCGCGCTCGACAGCGAGTCCGAGGAAGCGATCCGCGAGGCACTGTCGCGCCTCATGCGCGGCCGGACCGTCATCGCGATCGCGCACCGTTTGGCGACGCTGCGCAATTTCGACCGCGTGGTGGTGCTGAAGCATGGTAAGATCATCGAGGACGGCTCGCCGGAGCGTCTGATGCAGGGCCACGGGCCATATCGTGAGCTGGTCACGCGGGAAATGAGCCGGCTCGCGCAAGCCGCCGCGTAAACCCACAGTCGCGTTCTCGAGTCGGTTGCGTTTCGAAACAAGCGCAGGGGAGCAGCTCATGTCGGCCGAAGCCGTAGCCCAATTCGTCTCCGTGACGCGCACCTCCGAACAGGTTGCGGAACAGCCTTTCTACATTCCCATGACCGGGCCGTCGGCCCGGCCGCGGCGATCCCTAAAGCACGACGACACCTTCATCGTGCTCGACAGCCATGGCGACATCGGCGCCTCCGCCGGCGGGCCGGACGGTCTGTTTCACTACGACACCCGCTATCTGGCGCGGCTGGAGCTCGTGCTCGACGACCTCCAGCCGCTGCTGCTCGGCTCCAATCTGCGCGACGATAATTCGTCGCTCACCGTCGATCTCACCAATCCCGACATCTACCGTCAGGGCCGCCTCGTCTTCCAGAAGGACCTGCTGCACATCGTGCGCACGATCTTCCTGTGGCGCGGCACGGCCTATCAGCGCATCGGCGTGCAGAACCACGGCGACGGGCGGGCCAGTTTCGAGCTGACGTTGCTGTTCGACAACGATTTTGCCGATCTGTTCGAGGTCCGCGGCGAGCGCCGCCCGCGCCGCGGGACCGGCACGAGCAAATTGCTCGGGCCGACCGACGTCCTGTTCGAATATCGCGGCCTCGACGACACCGAGCGCACCACCGGCCTGCATTTCGACCCGCGTCCGACGCGGCTGTCGGTGAATGCCGCGACCTGGCAGATCGAGCTGGACCCGCATGAATCCAAATCGCTGTTCGTCGCCGTATCCTGCAACCGGCCGGTCGCGGAGAAGCCCGCACGCTTCTTCAGGGGCCTGCTCGCCCATCGCCGCGAGATGCGCCGGTCCACGATGGGCGCCGCCAGCATCGAGACCTCGAACAACATCTTCAACGAGGTGCTGTGCCAGGCCATGGCCGACCTCAACATGCTGATGACGGAGACGCCGCAGGGGCGTTATCCCTATGCCGGCATTCCCTGGTACTCGACGACGTTCGGCCGAGATGGCCTGATCACCGCGCTCCAGATGCTGTGGGTCGATCCGCGCGTCGCCAAGGGCGTGTTGCGCCGGCTCGCGCATTTCCAGGCCAAGGCGACAGATCCGCTCGCCGATGCCGCGCCCGGCAAGATCCTGCATGAGATGCGCGGCGGCGAGATGGCGGCGCTGCGCGAGGTGCCGTTCGCGCAATATTATGGCAGCGTCGATTCGACCGCGCTGTTCGTGCTGCTCGCCGGGAGCTATTTCGAGCGGACCGGGGACGAGAAGACCTTGATCGAGCTATGGCCGGCGATCGAGGCGGGGCTGGCCTGGATCGACGGTCCCGGCGATCCGGACCAGGACGGCTTCGTCGAATACCAGCGCGCGACCGAGAAGGGGCTCGCCAACCAGGGCTGGAAGGACTCGTACGATGCGATCTTCCATGCCGACGGCCAGCTTGCGGAAGGCAATATCGCGCTCGCCGAAGTCCAGGGCTACGTCTACGCAGCCAAGCTGCTCGCTGCGCGTTGCGCGCTGAGGCTCGGCAAGCCGGACCGTGCGCGTAAGCTCGAGGCCGAAGCCAGGACGCTGGCTGAGCGCTTCGAGAAGGCGTTCTGGTGCGAGGAGCTCGGCAGCTACGCTCCCGCCCTCGACGGCAAGAAGCGGCCCTGCAAGGTGCGGACCTCGAACGCCGGCCAGGTGCTGTTCAGCGGCATGATCCGCGAGGACCGTGCCCGCCTCGTCGCCGCCGATTTGATGCGGCCGCATTTCTTCTCGGGTTGGGGTATCCGTACGGTCGCTGTCGGTGAAGTGCGCTACAACCCGATGTCCTATCATGACGGGTCGATCTGGCCGCACGACAACGCGCTGATCGCGCTCGGGCTCGCGCGCTACGGCCTCAAGCATTCGGTCGCGCATGTCTTCAAGGGGCTGTTCGACGCCGCCACCTATATGGACCTGCGCCGGTTGCCCGAATTGTTCTGCGGCTTCCGGCGCGAGAAGCGCCGCGGCCCGACGCTCTATCCGGTCGCCTGCGCGCCGCAGGCCTGGGCCAGCGCGACGCCGTTCACGCTCCTGGAGGCGGCGCTCGGCATCGAGTTCGACGTGGCGCGCAGCGAGATTCGCCTGCGCAACCCGCATCTGCCGGCGTTCCTCAACGAGGTGATCCTGCGCGATCTCAGGCTCGGCGAATCCAGTGTCGATCTTCGTGTCAGCCGACACGCCGACGACGTGGCGCTGGAAGTCTTGCGCACGCGCGGCCAGATCCAGGTGTCGATCGTGCTGGCGCGCTAGCGGCGCGCAGGGAGAGTGTCATGCGTGCGATCGGAGCGTTGATCCTAGGCATAGCCATCGTCGCGGGCCTGGCGGTGGCCACGTCGCGCGCCGCAGAGGAGCCGCCTGCAGGACAGAGCGAGGCGAAAGCGCCGACGGCACCGTCGCCGACCTCGGCCGTCCCGGTCACGCCGAAGGACGCCGCGCCCCCGCCGTCGGTGACCATCATCGGCGCGAGCGAGGCCCATGGCGTGCTCGGCCGCGACGTGCGTAGCGCCGCGGATGAGGACATGGGTCGCATCGTCGACGTCATCGTCGACCGCGGCGGCCATGTCCGCGCCGCGGCCATCGATTTCGGCGGATTTCTCGGGGTCGGCAGCCGCAAGATCGTGGTGGATTGGAACGCATTGCGCTTCGGCAAGATTGCCAACAAGAAGGACAGCATCACGCTGGAACTGACCAAGGCGCAGGTCGCGGC
This sequence comes from Bradyrhizobium sp. CCBAU 65884, assembly GCF_028128835.1. NCBI lineage: Bacteria > Pseudomonadati > Pseudomonadota > Alphaproteobacteria > Hyphomicrobiales > Nitrobacteraceae > Bradyrhizobium > Bradyrhizobium sp. CCBAU 65884. The sequence continues at coordinate 61,504 of NZ_LBJU01000110.1, forward strand.
CGCGCCGGAATACAAGGAAGACACGCCGATCGTCGTGCTCGGCGCGTCCGGCAGCCTTCAACCGCTGCAAGCGATCCAGTGAGGTGCCGGGAGGGCTGACCGCCTGTGCTGTTGTCGAGGAAGCCGAACCATGCGGATCGTGACGGCCGCGCCGAGCAGGACAACGTCACCGCGCCATCGGCCGCGGGCATTCCTGCGCCGTCGCGCCAGAGCCTGCGTGGCCTCGACTGGTTCATCTTCTTCCTCGCCGACGTGCAGACCGGATTCGGTCCCTTCATCGCAGTCTATCTGACGACCCAGAAATGGACCCAGGTCGAGATCGGCCTCGTGCTGTCGATCGGCGGTATCGTCGCGTTGATCGGGCAGATGCCGGGCGGGGCGATCATCGATGCCGCCAAATCGGAGCGACTGGTCGCCGCCCTTGCGATCGCCACCATCGGCGCTTGCGCGCTGGCCTATGCCGCGATGCCGATCTTTCCGGTGGTGGTGGCCGCGGCCACCCTGCATGCGGCGGCGAGCTGCGTGCTGGGGCCGGCGATTGCGGCGATCAGCCTTGGCCTCGTCGGCCCGCTCGCGATCGGCGAGCGGCTCGGCCGCAACGCGCGCTTTGCCTCGCTCGGCAACGGCGTAGCGGCGGCGGTGATGGGCACCGCGGGCTATCTGCTGTCGAGCCGCTCGGTCTTCCTGGTCACATTCCTGCTCGCGATTCCGACCCTGATCGCCCTCTCGCGCATCCGCGAGCACGAGGTCGACATTGCGCGCTGCCACGGCGAGATGCCGCGCGAAGCGGCGGACCGTGGCGACACCAATATCTGGCACCTGATCCGGCAGCGGCCGCTCATCGTCTTCGCCCTCAGCGTGCTGTTGTTGCAGCTGGCGAATGCCGCGATGATGCCGCTGATGGCGAGCGCTGTGACGGCGCGGTCCGCCCAATGGGCGACGGTGCTCGTCGCCTTTTGCATCGTCGTTCCGCAAGCGATCGTGGCGCTGCTGTCGCCGACGGTCGGGCGCAAGGCGCAAGCGTGGGGCCGGCGGCCGTTGCTCCTGATCGGATTCGGCGCGCTGACGATTCGCGGCCTGCTGTTTGCGACCGTGCGTGATCCGTATCTGCTGGTCGCAGTGCAGGTGTTCGACGGCCTCACTGCGGCGGTGTTCGCGGTGATGATTCCGCTGATCGTGGCCGATGTCGCCTTCGGCAGCGGCCATTTCAACCTGGCGCAGGGCATCGTCGGCACTGCGATCGGCATCGGCGCGTCCTTAAGCACTGCGCTCGGAGGCTATGTCAGCGACAAGTTCGGCAATGCGACCGCCTTCATCGGGCTGTCCGGCGTTGCCGCGACCGGGCTCTTGCTGATTCTTTTCGTGATGCCGGAGACGCGGCGCACGGCTTGATTCGCGGCCCAAAGAAAATGGCCGGCCGAAACGCGTTCGGCCGGCCAAGTGGGTAGGGAGGAGGAAGATCAGGCGGAGATCAGGCGTCGAGATGTTGCAGGCGCTGGCGGTTGCGCAGCACGATCTGGCGGGCGCCGGAGAAGCCCAGAATCCCCTGGGCGTGAAGCTGCGACAGCGCGCGCGACACGGTTTCGAGGGTGAGGCCGAGATAGTCGCCGATGTCGCGGCGGCACATCGGCAGCGCCATCATGCCGGCAACGGCGAGGCGGCGGTCCATTTCGAGCAGGAAGGTCGCAACGCGCTCCATCGCGGTCTTGCGGCCCAGCAGCAGCATGTGATCCTCGGCATGGCGCAGCTCAGAGGCGGTCATGGCCCAGAGCTTGCGGGCGACCTGGACGTCGGTGCCGGCGGCCTTCTCGAGGCTGGCGCGCTTCACGAGGCGCACGGTGGTGTCGATGATGGCTTCGGCAGCAAGGCGGTGAGCGGGACCGGATTCGAGGCCGAACACGTCGCCGGGAAGATGGAAGGCGCCGATCTGGCGGCGGCCGTCGGACAGGAGCTTGTAGCTGCTCACTGCGCCGGACACGACCTGGTAGACATATTCGGCCGGCTCGTCCTCGCCATAGATCTCCTCGTCCTTGCGGTAGGAGAACTCGGTGGCGACGAGACCGACATGGCCGGTGATGGCGCCGAACTGGTCGGTAACGGGATGGCCTGGGGCGATCTTGCCAACAATCTGGGTGTTGATCGCCTGGGTGTTGAGGGTCTGGGTGAGCATCTGCGCCATCTCCGTTGTGATGACGCTTTGGTACGCGGTATCGGGGGCTTCGAAAATTTCGAGCGATATCTTAAGGGGGTCTACCTACGTAGAATCCCGTAGGTCACGCGCGGGGGCGGTCCTGAATGGCCCGGCGGATGCGCTTGATCAGGTTTTCGTCGAGAAGCGGCTTCAAAACCACGTCTTTGACGCCCGCCGCGGCCGCCCGGGTCGAGATGTTCTCGTCCGGATAGCCGGTGATCAGGATCACGGGGGCGCCGCGGTCGGCCTCGCGCAGGCGGCCCGCCAGCTCGATGCCGTTGATGTCGGGCATCTTGTAGTCGATCACGTAGCAGTCCGCCCCGCGCGCGCCGCCGGCGTTGAGCAGCGCGGTGCCGCTCCTGAAGGTCCGCACGGCAAAGCCGTCGGTTTCCAGCAGGAACCGCAGAGAGCCCAGGACGGCGGCATCATCATCGACCACGTAGACGGTGGGGAGCGCTGAGGACGACGGCCGCTCATGATGTGAACCGACCTCGATCATGCTGCTTGGCTAGCACGGCGCCGGGAAGGGGCCTTGACTTGCCTCAATCCCGTTTGCCCCTATCCGACTTGCCTCAATCGTTGAGCATGCCGGCGCGCATTGCGAGGCGGACCAGCTCCGACAGGCTGTTGGCCTGCATCTTGGTCATGACGTTGGCGCGGTAGACCTCGATGGTGCGCGGGCTGATGTCGTATTCGCGGGCGATCAGCTTGTTGGACAGGCCCGCGATCAGCCCCTCCATGACCTGGCGCTCCCGGGGACTCAAGGAGGCGACGCGGGCGGCGATGTCCTGCGTGAGGGCCTCGCTCCTGGCGGCGGGCTCGGCCTGGCGGATCGCCGATTCGATCATCGTGGTGAGGCGGTCGTCCTCGAACGGCTTTTCCAGGAAGTCGACCGCCCCCAGCTTCATCGCCTCGACTGCGAGCGGCACGTCGCCATGACCGGTCATGATCAGGATCGGAAACGGGCTTTGCTGCGCCTTCATCCGCTTGAGCAGCTCGATCCCGTCGAGTCCCGGCATGCGCACGTCGGAGACGACGCAGCCGAAGGCGAGGCCGGGCAGGGCGTCGATGAAGCTCTGCGCATTGTCGAACAGCGTGACGCCGAAGCCGGCGGAATCCAGCAGGAAGTTCAGCGAATCCCGCATCGCCGCATCGTCGTCGATGACGTAGACATGTCCCTTGGTCGTCATGAATCGGTTCTCGTCAGTCAGTTCTCGGCGGTCGCCGGCAAGGTGAAGCGGAATGTCGCGCCGCCCGATTCATTGCTCTCGGCCCACATGCGGCCGCCGTGAGCCTCGATGATCGAGCGGCTGATGGACAGTCCCACGCCCATGCCGGTTTCCTTGGTGGTGAAGAAGGTCTGAAACAGGTTTGGAATGACGTCGCCCTGGAAGCCGGAGCCGGTGTCGGAGACCTCCACCTCGATCATGTCGTCGGCGACGCGGGTGTTGGCGACGACGAGCTCGCGGCGCGGCGACTGCGCCATCGCCTCCAGCGCGTTGCGGAACAGATTGACCAGCACCTGCTGGATCTGCACCCGGTCGGCGAGGACGAGATCGGCGTCGGGATCGAGGCTGAAGCGGAGCTGTACGTTCTGCTCGCGCGCGCCGGCAAGCCCGAGCGCGCCGGCCTCCTCGATCAGCTTGGACAGGCTCTCGACCCGCTTCTCCGACTCGCCGCGCGAGACGAAGTCGCGCAGGCGCCGGATGATCTGGCCGGCGCGCAAGGCCTGCTCCGCCGCGCGATCCAGCGCGCTTTCGATCTTCGGCGTGTTCGCGTCGGTGCTGCCGGCGAGCAGCCGCCGCGATCCCTTCATGTAGTTGCTGATCGCGGCCAGTGGCTGATTGAGCTCGTGGGCGAGCGCGGAGGCCATTTCGCCCATCGCAGTCAGTCGCGAGACGTGGACGAGCTCGGATTGCAATTCCTGGAGCCGGGCCTGGGTCTGCTGGTGCTCGGTGAGGTCGCGGACGAATCCGGTGAAATAGGGCTCGCCGGCGGATTCCATCTCTCCGATCGACAGGTGCATCGGAAATGTCGTGCCGTCGCGGCGCTTGCCGGTCACGATGCGGCCGATGCCGATGATGTGCGGATCGTTCGTGGAGCGGTAGCGGGCGATGTAGCCGTCGTGGCGGGTGCGATCAGGCTCCGGCATCAGAATGCTGACGTTCTGACCGATCGCCTCGTGCTCGGACCAGCCGAACAGGCGCTCCGCAGCCGTGCTGAACAGCTGCATGATGCCGTGGCCGTCGATGACGATCATGGCGTCGGGAATAGTATGAAGAATCGAGCGGAGGTGGGTCTCGCGCGTGCGCAGCGCCTCCTCCACCTGCTTTTCCTCGTCGATGTCGAGAAAGATGCCGCTGAGATGACGCGCCGTGCCGGCTTCGTCCCGAATGAGTCCGGCTCGGGCGCGAATCCATTGCCCGTTGCCTGAGGGGTTCGCGACCTTGAAAGACACGTCAAAGCTGCCGCCACGCTCGGAAACGCGCTTGATTGCGCTCTCGACCCGCTCCCTATCGGTCGGTTGAAGCCGCGACAGGAAGAGATCGTAGCTCGCCGGCTGACCCGGTTCGGCGCCGAGCAGAGCCCTGGCGGTATCGGACCAGTCCAATTCCCGTGTCGCGAGGTCGAGGTCCCAGGTGCCGACGCCGAACCCCTCGATCCGAACGCGAAATCGTTCGCCCCGACCGTCGTCCTGCGAGTGCGTTACGCGGGTCGGCGACAAATGATGCTCCTCATCCTGATGCGGCGGCTCCGGACACGGTTACCGCTCCCCTAATGTCGCCTAAGGCCGGGCCGGAGGCAAGTTCTGTCGGTTTGCCGATTGACGGCAAGTCGAGCGCCGGCGCCCTCCTTGATCTATCTCATCCCGATGTGCGGAGGCAGGCGTAAATTTCACCAAAGTCTTGGCACTGGAGAATTACGATGACATACGCGACGGTGATGGTCAGCCTGGCGCTCGACCAGTCCAACGAAGCGCGTCTTCAGGTCGCGGGCGAGCTCGCCGAGCGATTCGAGGCTGATATCGTCGGGGTCGCCGCGGCCCAGTTCGCGCCGCCGCTCTATTTCACCGACGGCGCCGAGGCGCAAGCGCTGATCGACGAGGGCGAAGCTTCGGTCAAGCGGCGGCTGGCTGGCCTCGAGGCGCAATTCCGCGCCGCCACCAGGAATCGCGGCGGATATGCGGAGTGGCGCAGCGCCATGGACTTTCCGGCGCGATTCGTCCTGGCGCAGGCGCGCTGCGCCGACATCGTCGTCAGCGGCGGGCAGAGCCCGGCCTTCTCCGATGCGTTCGCGCTCGCGAGCCCCAAGGACCTGGTGATGCAGGCCGGCCGTCCGCTTCTCGTCGTCCCCGATCGGGTCAATTGGCTCGATCTGCGGAATGTGCTGGTGGCGTGGAAGGACACGCCGGAGGCCCGGCGGGCCGTGTCCGACGCGCTGCCGATGCTGCGCAAGGCGAGGGACGTCACCATCACCACAATTCCGGAGCGCGACGACGACCGTTCGGTCGTGATGGCCGGCGTCACCGACGTTGCCGCCTGGCTCGCCCGCCACGGCGTCACCGCGACCGCGCGCATCTACGAAGGCGCCCGGAACGAAACCGCCGCCGCGCAATTGGAGAAAGTCGCCGGCGACGTCGATGCCGGCCTGATCGTTGCGGGCGCCTATGGTCATTCGAGGTTTCGTGAACTGATCCTGGGAGGCGTCACCCAATATCTGGTCACGCAGACCGCCCGCAGCGTGCTGCTGTCGCACTGACGGCCGGCCAGAATCGAATCGAGGAGGACGCGCCGTGTACAGATTTCTTGAACAGACCGTCGACGGCTACATGACGCGCAACGTCAAGGCGGTGCAGCGCGACCGTGACCTGCTCGAGCTCAGCGAGATGTTCGAGACCGATGATTTCAACTCCTATCCGGTCGAGGACGACGGGCAGGTGGTCGGCATCGTCACCAAATTCGACATCCTGAAGTGCTTCGCCTTCACGCCGAGCCAGATGCTGCCCCGCTATCACGACCTGATGAGCCGCAAGATCGGCGACGTCATGACGCCCGAGTTCATCTATGTCAGCCCCGACACGCGGCTGACGCGCGTGCTCCAGATCATGGTGGAGCACCGCATCAGGAGCATCATCGTGCTCGACGGTGCGCAGAAGCTGGTCGGAATCATCGCCCGCGAGGATGTCATCGCGGCGCTGAAGGCGACCGCGCGCGACTGACGGACTATCCCTGATCGATTTCATTGTCGCCTCCGTGATTATACGGAGGCTATTCCCGTTTGCGCGTCACGCCCGGCCGGCCTGCTCGCGTGTCGAGATTTCAAGGGAACCAAAGGGATCATCGCCGGCTACGGAGAACTTAAATGCCTGTCTTGATTTCAATCAATTCCGAGTGAGGGTGAATGTGGTTTCTGGCGCTGTGTTCTTTCAGAGAGAATCCGCATGAGCCAGCCCTCCATTTCCAAATCCATGACCATCGGTGAAAGCGGCTTGGCTGTCGTGTTCGCAGTCACCGCCTTCCTCTGCGTGATCGCCTCGGCCAAGGCGCTGGATGCGCCGTTCGCCTTCCATGCCGCGCTCAGTGCGGCAGCGAGCCTTGCCGCAGTGTTCGTCATCGTCAACCGCTATCTCGATCGGCCGGCTACGCTGCCGCCGGCGGAGATCAACGGCCGCCCCAACTACAACATGGGGCCGATCAAGTTCACCGCCTTCATGGCGATGTTCTGGGGCATCGCGGGCTTTCTCGTCGGCCTCATCATCGCCTCTCAGCTGGCCTGGCCCGCGCTGAATTTCGATCTGCCCTGGACCAGCTTCGGCCGGCTGCGGCCGCTGCACACCTCCGCCGTGATCTTCGCCTTCGGCGGCAATGTGCTGATCGGCACGTCGTTCTACGTGGTGCAGAAGTCCTGCCGCGCGCGCCTCGCCGGCGACCTCGCGCCCTGGTTCGTCGTGGTGGGCTACAATTTCTTCATTCTCGTCGCCGGCACCGGCTATCTGCTCGGCGTCACCCAGTCGAAGGAATATGCCGAGCCGGAATGGTATGCCGATTTGTGGCTGACGATCGTCTGGGTGACCTATCTGCTCGTCTTCCTCGGCACGGTCATCAAGCGCAAGGAACCGCACATCTTCGTCGCGAACTGGTTCTATCTCGCCTTCATCGTGACGATCGCGGTGCTGCATCTCGGCAACAACCCGGCGCTTCCCGTCTCGGTGTTCGGCTCGAAGTCCTACGTCGCCTGGGGCGGCATCCAGGACGCCATGTTCCAGTGGTGGTACGGCCACAACGCGGTCGGCTTCTTCCTGACCGCCGGCTTCCTCGCCATCATGTACTACTTCATTCCGAAGCGCGCCGAGCGGCCGATCTATTCCTACCGGCTGTCGATCATCCACTTCTGGGCGCTGATCTTCCTCTACATCTGGGCAGGTCCCCACCATCTGCACTACACGGCGCTGCCCGACTGGACGCAGACGCTCGGCATGACCTTCTCGATCATGCTGTGGATGCCCTCCTGGGGTGGCATGATCAACGGCCTGATGACGCTGTCGGGTGCCTGGGACAAGCTGCGCACCGATCCCGTGCTGCGCATGCTCGTCGTCTCCGTCGCCTTCTACGGCATGTCGACCTTCGAAGGTCCGATGATGTCGATCAAGGTGGTCAACTCGCTCAGCCACTACACCGACTGGACCATCGGCCACGTGCACTCCGGCGCGCTCGGCTGGGTCGGCTTCGTGTCCTTCGGCGCGCTCTACTGCCTGGTGCCGTGGGCCTGGAATCGCAAGGGGCTCTACAGCCTGAAGCTCGTCAACTGGCACTTCTGGGTCGCGACCCTCGGCATCGTCCTCTACATCTCGGCGATGTGGGTGTCCGGCATCCTCCAGGGTCTGATGTGGCGCGCCTACACTTCGCTCGGCTTCCTCGAATATTCCTTCATCGAGACCGTCGAGGCGATGCATCCCTTCTACATCATCCGCGCCGCCGGCGGCGGGCTGTTCCTGATCGGCTCGTTGATCATGGCCTATAACCTCTGGATGACCGTTCGCGTCGGCGAGGCGGAAGTCCAGATGCCCGTCGCTCTTCAGCCGGCGGAATGAGGAGCTCCACCATGTCGTTCTGGACACGCCACCAAATCTTCGAAAAGAACTCGATCATCCTGATCGTCGGCATCCTGCTGGTGATCGCGATCGGCGGTCTCGTCGAGATCACCCCGCTGTTCTACCTCAAGAGCACGATCGAGAAGGTCGACGGGGTCAGGCCCTACACGCCGCTGGAGCTGGCGGGCCGCAACGTCTACGTTCGCGAGGGCTGCTATCTCTGTCACTCGCAGATGGTCCGCCCGCTGCGCGACGAGGTCGAGCGCTACGGCCACTTCTCGCTCGCCGCCGAGAGCATGTACGACCATCCGTTCCAGTGGGGCTCGAAGCGCACCGGTCCAGACCTTGCCCGAGTTGGCGCAAAGTATTCCGACGACTGGCACGTCACCCATCTGACCAACCCGCGCGCGATCGTGCCGCAGTCGGTGATGCCGGGCTATCCGTTCCTCAGCCAGACCGAGGTCGACCCGGACACGATCGCCGACCACATGCGCACGCTGAAGGCCGTCGGCACGCCGTACACGGACGACCAGATCGCCAACGCGGGCGCCGACATGAAGGCCCAGGCCGACCCGGACAATTCCGGCGGCGACGCCTTCAACAAGCGCTACGCCAAAGCCGTCGTACGCAATTTCGACGGCAAGGCCGGCACGCCGACCGAGATGGACGCGCTGGTTGCGTACCTGCAGATGCTCGGCACGCTGGTCGACTTCAAGATCTACAACGAGAAAGCCAATCTTCGCTGAGAAGGCATGAACGATGAAAGCTATCCTGTCAGTCCATAATCTAGCGTCCGAGCTCGTGACGACGATCTGGACCCCGGTGTTCGTCGCGATCTTTCTCGCGATCATCGCCTACGCATTTTGGCCCCGTAACAAGGCTGTCTTCGACGAAGCAGCGCACCTGCCGTTGCGGGAGGAGTGAGAGACCATGACCGATCATCATAGCGACATCGATTCCGTCTCCGGCAAGTCCACGACCGGACACGAGTGGGACGGTATCAAGGAGCTCAACACACCGCTGCCGCGCTGGTGGGTGATCTCGTTCTACCTCACCATCATCTGGTCGATCGGCTACTGGATCGTCTATCCGGCCTGGCCGCTGATCCAAAGCAATACTACGGGCATGTTCGGCTACTCCTCGCGCGCCGACGTCGCGGTCGAGCTCGCCAACCTCGAGAAGATCCGCGGTGACAAGATGGCGGCGCTGGGCGCAGCCTCGCTCGCCGACATCGAGAAGGATCCGGCCTTGCTGGCGCTCGCCCGCGCCAAGGGCAAGACCGTGTTCGGCGACAATTGCGCGCCCTGCCACGGCTCCGGCGCCGCCGGCGCGAAGGGCTATCCGAACCTGAACGACGACGACTGGCTGTGGGGCGGCACGCTCGACCAGATCATGCAGACCATCCAGTTCGGCGCGCGCTCCGGTCATGCCAAGACCCATGAGGGCCAGATGCTCGCCTTCGGCAAGGACGGCGTGCTGAAGTCCGACGAGATCGTCACGGTCGCCAACTACGTGCGGTCGCTGGCGGGCCTTTCGACCCGTAACGGCTTCGATGCCGCCAAGGGCGAGAAGATCTTTGCGGAGAATTGCGTCGCCTGCCACGGCGACGGCGGCAAGGGCAACCAGGAGATGGGGGCCCCGAACCTGACCGACAAGATCTGGCTCTACGGCTCCGACGAGGCGGCTCTGATCGAGACCATCAGCCAGGGCCGTGCCGGCGTCATGCCGGCCTGGGAAGGGCGGCTCGATCCCGCCACCATCAAGGCAATGGCGGTCTACGTTCATTCGCTGGGCGGTGGAAAATAGCAGATCTCGCTGCAGACGGGGGTGAACAAAAGTGCCCCCGTTTGAGCTGGATCAACTGACGCGGCGGTGTCGGGTCTAGGTTCAATCGCACCTTTTCGAGAAGCTCCAGGCGATGAACAAGACCGTGAACCCCAAAGACCTCACATTGGATGATGACAACGGGCCGCTCTACGCAGCCCACAAGAAGGTCTATCCCCAGAGCGTCTCCGGCACGTTCCGCCGGATCAAATGGAGCCTGATGGCGATCTGCCTCGGCGTCTATTATTTCCTGCCGTTCGTGCGCTGGAACCGCGGCCTCGGCGCCCCCAGCCAGGCGGTGCTGATCGATCTTCCCAATAGCCGCTTCTACTTCTTCTTCATCGAGCTGTGGCCGCAGGAGGTCTACTACTTCACCGGCCTGTTGATCGTGGCCGCGGTGGCGCTATTCTTGATGAACTCGGTCGGCGGCCGCATCTGGTGCGGCTATCTCTGTCCGCAGACGGTGTGGACCGACCTGTTCTATGCCGTCGAGCGTCTGATCGAAGGTGACCGGCGCGAGCGGATGAAGAAGGACAAATCGTCCGACCCGCTGAAGCTCGAGCGGATCTCCGAGATCGTGCTCAAGCATTCGATCTGGCTCATGATCGCCTGGTGGACCGGTGGCGCCTGGGTGCTCTACTTCAACGACGCACCGACCCTGGTGAAGGAGCTCGTCACCTTCCAGGGGCCGATGATCGCCTATATCTGGATCGGCATTCTCACGGCCTCGACCTATCTGCTCGCCGGCTACATGCGCGAGCAGGTCTGCACCTATATGTGCCCGTGGCCGCGCATCCAGGCCGCGCTCACCGACGAATGGGCGCTGAACGTCACCTACCGCTACGACCGCGGCGAGAAGCGTACCTCGGTCAAGAAGGCCGCCGAGCTGCGCGCGCTCGGCGAGCAGGTTGGCGATTGCGTCGATTGCTACCAGTGCGTCGCGGTTTGCCCGACCGGCATCGACATCCGCAATGGACCGCAGATGGAATGCATTCAGTGCGGCCTCTGCATCGACGCCTGCGACAACGTGATGACGAAGATCGGCCGGCCGAAGCGCTTGATCGGCTACGACAACGACATCAACATCCATCGACGCCAGGAGGGCAAGGCGCCGATCTACCGGATCGTCCGGGCACGCACCATCGTCTACAGCGCGATCATCGCGGCGATCGGCGGCTTCATGGTCTATACGCTCGCGACCCGCAGCCTGCTCGACGTCAACGTGCTGCATGACCGCAATCCGGTCGCGGTCAAGCTCAGCGACGGCTCGATCCGCAACGCCTATACGGTGCGGCTGCTGAACAAGAGCGGCTACGACCGCGCCATCGCCATCGACGTGGAGGGGCCAGCCAATCCCACGATGCACGTCGTCGGCGTCGATTCGGTGACGCCGGATCGGCCGATCATCGTGATCCCGCGCGACTCCACCAGCGAGCTGCGGTTGCTCGTCACCGCGCCGGCCGAAAACAATCCGGAGAAGTCGATTCCGGTCCGCTTCCACGTCATGGATATCGGACTGGGCGTCGCCGCGAGCGCCACCGACAATTTCGTCGCGCCGTAAATCCAGGAGACCGTCATGTCATCCAAGCCGCTGACCGGAACCAAGGTCTTCCTGATGCTGGTCGCCTTCTTCGGCCTCGTGATCGGCGTCAACGTCACGATGATGAAGCTCGCGATCGCGACGCTGCCTGGCACCGAGGTCGACAGCCCCTATGCCGCAGGCCTGACCTACGACCGCGAGATCTCGGCGGCGCAGGACCAGGCCGCGCGCAAATGGAAGGTCAACGCCCATATCGAACGCCGCAACGATGGCGGCGCGGTGGTTCAGGTCGAGGCGCGCGATGCCGGCGGCCAGCCGATCGCCGGACTGAAATTCGGCGGCCGGCTGGAGCGGCCGACTGACAAGCGCGCCGATCTCGCCGTCGAGCTCACCGAAGCCGGCATCGGCCTCTATCGCGGCGATGCCGCGTCCGTCGCGCCGGGCCAGTGGGACCTGGTGATCGAGGGCGAGGCGCGGGGAACGCGCGTGTTCCTGTCGCGCAACCGCGTGATCCTGAACTGAAGGACTTCGATATGCACGTCACGCGGGATTTCTCGCACTACGTCCGGGCCGCTGGCGAGGGCGTCCAGCATATCGATCTCGCGGTCGAAGGCGTTCACTGCGCCGGCTGCATGGCCAAGATCGAACGCGGCCTGTCCGCCATCCCCGATGTCACGCTGGCGCGCGTCAACCTCACCGACCGCCGCGTCGCGCTGGAATGGAAGGCGGGTACGCTCGATCCCGGCCGTTTCATCGATCGCCTCGAGGAGCTCGGCTACAAGGCCTATCCGTTCGAGACCGAGAGCGCGGAGGTGGCGGAGGTCGCCGAATCGCGCTTCCTGCTGCGCTGCCTCGGTGTCGCGGCGTTCGCCACGATGAACGTGATGATGCTGTCGATCCCGGTGTGGTCGGGCAACGTTTCGGACATGCTGCCCGAGCAGCGCGACTTCTTCCACTGGCTGTCGGCGCTGATCGCATTGCCGGCGGCGGCTTATGCCGGCCAGCCGTTCTTCCGCTCGGCCTGGCGTGCGCTGTCGGCGAAGACGACCAACATGGACGTGCCGATCTCGATCGGCGTGATCCTGGCGCTCGGCATGTCCGTGGTCGAGACCTTCCACCACGCCGAACACGCCTATTTCGACGCGGCGATCATGCTGCTGACCTTCCTGCTCGTCGGCCGCTTCCTCGACCAGAACATGCGGCGGCGCACCCGCGCAGTCGCCGGCAATCTCGCCGCGCTGAAGGCGGAGACGGCGGCCAAGTTCATCGGTCCCGACGAGATATCGCAGGTGCCGGTGGCCGCGATTAATCCCGGCGACATCGTGCTGCTCCGGCCCGGCGAGCGTTGCGCGGTCGACGGCACCGTGATCGAGGGCCGTTCCGAGATCGACCAGAGCCTGATCACCGGCGAGACGCTCTACGTCACGGCCGAGCAGGGCACGCCGGTCTATGCGGGCTCCATGAACATCTCCGGCACGCTGCGGGTGCGGGTTTCGGCCGCGTCCGAGGCGACGCTGCTCGCCGAGATCACACGGCTGCTCGACAACGCGCTCCAGGCGCGCTCGCGCTATATGCGCCTCGCCGACCGCGCCTCGCGGCTGTATGCGCCGGTGGTGCATGCGACCGCGTTCATCACCATCCTCGGTTGGGTCATTGCCGGCACGTCCTGGCATGATGCGATCGTGACGGGCGTCGCCGTGCTGATCATCACCTGTCCCTGCGCGCTGGGGCTTGCCATTCCGACCGTGCAGACCATCGCCTCCGGCGCAATGCTCAAGTCCGGCGTGCTGCTGAATTCCGGCGACGCGATCGAGCGGCTGGCCGAAGCCGACCATGTCATCTTCGACAAGACCGGCACGCTGACGCTGCCCGATCTCGAAGTGATGAATGCCGCCAACATCCCCGCCGACATCTTCGAGCTCGCCGGCCGGCTCGCGCTGTCGAGCCATCATCCGGTGGCCGCCGCCGTGGCGCAGGCCGCCGCCGCCAAATCGCCTGTTGTCGGTGCGGTCGAAGAGGCCGGGCAGGGCGTCCGTGCGACCGTGGACGGCGTCGAGCTTCGCCTTGGCCGACCCTCCTTCTGCGGCGCGGAGGCGCTGGTTGGCAGCACCGTCGTCGATCCCGAAGCCTCCATCGTCGCGTTCAGCAAGGGCAGCGAGAGGTTCGTGCTCTCGGTCCGCCAGGGCCTCCGTCCGGACGCGCAGGCTGTGATCGCGGCGCTGAAGGCGCGCAATATCGGCATCGAGATTCTCTCCGGCGACCGCGAGCCGGCGGTGAAGGCCGCGGCTCACGCGCTCGAAATCCCCGAATGGCGCGCCGGCGTCACGCCGGCCGACAAGATCGCGCGGATCGAGGAACTGAAGCAGCGCGGCGCCAAGGTGCTGATGGTGGGCGACGGCATGAACGACGCGCCTTCGCTCGCGGCAGCCCATGTCTCGATGTCGCCGATCTCGGCCGCGCATCTGAGCCAGGCCACCGCCGATCTCGTCTTCCTCGGCCGGCCGCTGGCTCCGGTGGTTGCGGCCATCGACGCCTCGCGCAAGGCGCTGCATTTGATGCGGCAGAACCTCTGGCTTGCGATCGGCTACAATGTGCTCGCGGTGCCGGTTGCGATCAGTGGCGTCGTGACGCCCCTGATCGCGGCTGCGGCCATGAGCGGATCCTCGATCCTGGTCATGCTGAATTCGCTGCGGGCGCGCAGCACCTCACGGGAGATCGCGTAATGGAGATTCTGGTCATCCTGGTCCCGCTGGCCTTGATGCTCGGCGGCGCCGGTCTCGTCGCCTTTCTCTGGTCGCTCCGGAGCGGCCAGTACGACGATCTCGACGGCGCCGCCTGGCGCGCCATCGCCGACGACGAGCCGCCGCAGGAAGCCCCAGTCAACCGCTAGTGCTTCAAGTTCAGCGCGAGCAGGCCAGCGGCCGCAAGGGCTATGCCCACGCCGGTCACGCAAGCGTGCCAGCCGAAGGCATCGAACAGTCGGCCGAGAACGGCTGTGCCGACGAGCCCTCCACAGAAATAGCACGCAAGATAGGTGCCGCTGGCGACCCCACGGTTCTCGGTCGCCGTCTGTCCGACGAAGCCGGTGGCCGCCGCCTGTGCAAAGAAGGTTCCGACCGCGACGAGCACCATTCCGGTGAGCACTTCAGGCAGCCGCGCAGTCAGCATCAGCGGCAGGCCGATGCCGGCAACGGCGAGCGAGCCCCAGATCGTCGGGCGCGCTCCGATGCGTGAGGCGACCCGTCCCGCCAGCAAGGTCGTGACGACCGAGGGCAGGAACACCAGATAGACAAGGCCAAGATCCATCATGCCGAGCGACAGCGGCGGTCGGGCCAGGACGAAATTGACGAAGGTGAAGGTACCGATGAAGGCGAACAGGATGCAGAAGCCGATGCCGTAGGCTGCGCGCAATCGCGGATTGCGCCAATGCGCGAAGGTGGCTTTGAGCGGCGAAGCAGTCGGCATCATCGCATGCATCGGCTGCACGCGTCGAATCGTGAAGTAGACCAGCACCGCGCCGGCCAGATTGAGAGCAGCGAACAGATAGAAATTCCAGGCAAGGCCCAGGCCGTCTGCAACGGCGGCCGAGATCACCCGGCCGACGAGATTGCTCGCGACATTGCCGGTGATGTAGGCGGCAAAGGCGCCGCCGGCGTCCATCGCGCTGCATTGCTCGCCGAGATAGGCGAGGGTGAGCGCGAAGGCCGAGGCCATGCACAGGCCCTGTGCGACGCGCAGGACGGTGAACACGGCGAGATTTGGCGCGATCGCCAGCAGGCTGGTCGGGAGTGCGAGCAGCATCAAGCTGAGCGGGATGCCGGTCCGGCGGTCGATATGCGGGCTGAGAAAGCCAACCACGAGGCTGGCTGTGGCCATGCCGAACGTGCTGGCGTTGACGGCAAAGCCCATCGCTGCGGGCGTGACGCCGTAATGGCGCGTCAGCGAGGGCAGGATCGCCTGTGTTGCGAAGAGATCCACGACGGTCAGGAACGCGGTGAGGCCGATCACGAGCGAGCGTAGCGCCAGACCCGGCGAGTGCGCCTCCATCGTCATCGCGGCCGGTTTGATCGGTGCGGAAAGATCGGTCACGGCGTGATTGTCCTGTGAGGATTTGGCGCCCGGCATGGGGATCGCGGGCGCCTCATCCATAACGGTGCGCTGGGGCTGGAATGCGCTCGTTACATGTGGTGGTCGTTGGGATCCTTGCGGACGTCGCCGACGTAGAGAACGACGATCTCCTTGCCGAGATTCTTCCACCAATGCGAGGTGCCGTAGACCTCCGGGCGGATGTCGCCGGCCTTGTGCACGATCGGATCGACGCAATTGGAGGCGTATTCGACGATCTCGCCCTGCTGCACGAAGATCAATGCGGGACGATCGTCGTGGCTGTGCCAGGGCACGATGCCCCCAGGCTCGATGGTCAGCTTGCGGAAGCGCAGCTCGCGCCCCTCGAGATGTGCCGGCTGCTTGCCGAGGTCTATCGCCCCAAGGGTGACGTCGGTAACGCCGACGGGTTTGTAGTCGACCATCTGCTGGGCGTTCGGTTTGATCTTGCCGGCCGGACATTCGCCGGCGATGACCGGCTGCGCCGAGAGCGTGAGCGCGCCGGCAATGGCAAGGCCTGGCCAGATCGGACGCGACAGGGCGTGGCTCCTAGACATGGAAGGGTCTCCTGCGTTGGCCGCGACCCCGCTGGTCGGCGGCTATGACCGGAGCTTCATCGAGATCGCGTCGATCCTGAAATGCCGGCTTGCTCTCGATGCGATAGCGCGGTGCTATGTTGATGCGCGGCGGCTATCGATCCGATTGGGCAACGGCATTTCCGCTTCCGGCGTATCCGGCGTCCGATGGCACGGCGCCCGATTGGCGGGCGTTCACGTCAATCCGCAGGAGCCCCAATGCCGAAATTGTCCAAGACCCTGATCGCCACCGCCGCGTTTGCGGTCATCGCCACCTCGGCCTTCTCGGAGGCGGCCTGGGACTTCAAGGCCGGCATGGCCTATGTCTATGGCGGCCCCGGCAAGATGTCGGCGATGGCCATGGCTCCGGCCGAGAAGAACCACGAGGCGATGATGAAGAACGCCAAGAAGGTGCCCGACAACACCGTCTTCTTCATGAGCAACGGATCGCTGTACTCCACCTCGGGACGGCTCGATCCGACCGGCAATTTCTACGTGAACTGAGCCGGCCTGGCATCGCGGCCGCCCCTTGCGGGCGGCCGAACCGGGAAACTAATATTCGCTGAAGGGAATGCCGGAGCAGAAGATGACATCTCTCTCGCCAGCCGATGCCGAGCAGCTCAGGCTTGCTTTCCAGCGCTGCCGCGACATGGACGGCACGCTGAACGAACAGCTCTGCGCCTATGCCGACGCCAGCCGTGCGGTGTTTCCGGCCTATGGCGAGGCCGTCGATCGCCTGGTGGCGAGATTGGGCGGGAACGGCGGTGGCGAGACCGCGCCTCACCCGGGCGATGCGATGCCGGCGTTCATGCTGCCGGACGAGGCCGGGCGTCTCGTCACGCTGCCTTCGCTGCTGCAGCGCGGCCCGCTCGCCGTGATGTTCCTCCGCGGCCATTGGTGTCCCTATTGCCGGCTCAATGTCCGTGCCGTGGTCCAGGCGTTCGATCGCATCGAGGCCATGGGTGCGCAGATCGTTGCGGTCATGCCGGAGACGCAGGAATTTACCCGCCAGCTCAAGGCTGAATCCGGCGCGCCGTTTCCGGTCCTGACCGATCTCGACAACGGCTATGCGCTGTCGCTCAATCTCGCGATCTGGCTCGGTGCCGAGATCCAGCGCCTGTTGTCCTATCAGGACATGGCGAAATTCCACGGCAATGATGGCTGGATGCTGCCGATCCCGGCCGTGTTCGTGGTCGGCCGCGACGGCATCGTGAAGGCCCGCTTCGTCGATCCCGATTTCCGCAAACGCATGGAGATCGACGATCTGCTCGCCGCGCTGGAGAGCGCGGGCAGGGAGAACTAAGTTCTCCCCTTATCGAAGACCGTTCTCGCTACCCCGCGATCTCGCGCCAGTCGGCGCCGCGCAGCATGCGCATCACGGCGCTGGCGACCGCCGTGCGCTGCCGGCCGGCCACGCCGTAAAGGCTGACGGTGCGGCGGGCGTCCAGGCCGGCGACGGCGGCACGCGTCAGTGTCTGCGGCAGGGGCGAGGTGTGCGGCATCATGGCGACGCCGATGTCGGCCTCGACCAGCTCGATCAGGTCGCGCTCGCTCGAAATCTCGTGGCCATGCTCGATGCCGTGCTCGCGCAGGCTCGCGGAGATGCGGCGCGAATGCTCGCAGAACGTCCGGCTCAACAGTTGCTCCGAGCGCAGATCGTCCAGTTCGATGCTGCTGCGGCCGGCCAGCCGATGTCCGTCGCCAAAGACGAGCTCGAAGCTCTCGGTGAACAGCGGCCAGGCGTCGAGCCGTTCCCAGGCCTCATCGATCTCGGCGGCGATGCCGAGCTCGGCTTCACCTTTCTTCAAGAACTCGCCGACCTCGCGGCTCGTCCCGCGCAGGAAGCGGAATTCGAGCTGGTTGAATTGCCGCCTGATCTCGTTGAGATGCGGAATGAGCAGCGCTAGGTCGATCGAATGCGTCAAGGCAACGCGCAACGCGCCGACCTCTCCGCTTTTGAACGAGGAGGCGAGCGAGCGCGCGCCGGCGGCAGCGTCAAAACACTGCTTCAGGAGCGGATGCATGCGCTGGCCGAGCTCGGTCAATTGCGCCGCCGGCCGCTCGCGGCGGAACAGGTCGCCGCCAAGCTCGGCCTCGAGTTGCTTGATCGCGCGTGTCAGCGAGGGCTGTGTAACGTTGCACTCCTCGGCCGCGCGCGTGAAATTGAGCAGCTGCGCCACCGCGAGGAAATAGCGGACCTGGTGCATTTCCATGGATCGGCTCCCAGCGAAATCGACCTCAAATCTAGCCGATCGGAACCAGAAATGACATCCCACGCGCGATAGCACGGACGTATGGACTTGGAAGCCAACTGGCATTTCAAAAGATCCCGCCATCTCTTAAAATGATCGCGGGTAACAATGCCGCCGCGTGCGACGAAAATTCGGCCGGTGCAGGCTCACCAGGAGCGAACCATGAACGGCATGAAGGGCAAAGGTGCGGATATCCCGGGTCAGGTCGTGCTGGTGCTTCAGGGCGGCGGTGCGCTTGGCTCCTATCAGGCGGGTGTCTACCAGGCGCTGCACGAGGCCGGCATCGAGCCGGACTGGGTCATCGGCACCTCGATCGGCGCCATCAATGCGAGCCTGATTGCCGGCAACGTGCCGGAGCAACGGCTTGCGCGCCTGAAGGAATTCTGGAAGCGGATGGAGCAGGCCCCGGTCTGGACCCTGGGCGGCGCCTTTCCCGACTTCAACGAGAGGCTCGCTTATTGGTCGACGGTCACCGGCGGCATTCGCGGCTTCTTCCGGCCCAATCCACTGGCGCATGCGGGCGATTCCTATCCGCTCGGTGCCGACAACGCGGGCTATTATTCGACCGCGCCGCTGGAGAAGACGCTGAGCGAGCTCGTCGATTTCGATCTCGCCAATCGCTGCGCGCCGCGCCTGACGGTCGGTGCGGCTCATGTCGGCACCAGTGAAATGCGCTATTTCGACAGCCGCGACAGTGAACTGACGGTGAAGCACATAATGGCGTCGGGCGCGCTGCCGCCGGCTTTCCCGGCGGTGCGCATCGACGGCGAGCTCTATTGGGACGGCGGCATCCTGTCGAACACGCCGACGGAAGCGGTGTTCGACGATAATCCGCGCAGGGATTCGCTGATTTTCTCCGTGCATTTGTGGAATCCCGTCGGACCCGAGCCGAACACGATCGCGGAGGTGCTGAACCGGCACAAGGACGTGCAATATTCCAGCCGCATTTCGAGTCAGATTGCGCGCCAGCAGCAGGCCCATCGCCTGCGCCATGTCATCAACCAGCTCGCGGCATGGCTTCCGGAGAGCGAGCGCAGCGATCCCGCGGTGAGAGAGTTGACGAGCTATGGCTGTCCGACCCGCATGCATGTGGTACGGCTGCTGGCGCCGCAGCTTGAGCGCGAGACCCATACCAAGGATATCGACTTCAGTCCGTCGGGGATCACACGGCGTTGGCACGCTGGTTACGCTCACACGCGATCGGTCCTGGCAAGCAAGCCCTGGATCGGCGAATTCGATCCGCTCGCCGGGGTGGTGCTGCACGAGCATATGGAGGAGATGCCGATTGCGGCGGAGTGAGGGCTTGACGCGTGATTGTCTTGCGCAGTGGCGATTTCCCGAGGGCTAGGTCTGGGCTATTGTTGCCCCGTGTTCGTCGCGAGGCTTGCAATTGGTCGCTGAGAAAGATCTGGAGGCAACGCTCGATCTGGTCCGCGCCAACGCGGCGGGGCCGGTAGCGGGCGTGTTCGGTCCTGATACGCTGACCTGGCGGATCGACCGGGAGGCGGTCATCTTTCTCGGTGCCGGCCGCGCGTTGTTGCTGCAACTGGCGCATCCCTGGGTCGCCGCCGCCATCGCCGAGCATTCGAAAACCCTGGCCGATCCGATTGGCCGCTTCCATCGCACCTTTGACATCGTCTTTGCCATGGTGTTCGGCTCGCTCGACCGTGCCTTGCTGTCCTCCCGGCAGCTGCACCGACGACACAGCATGATCGTCGGAGAGATGCCGGAGACGGTCGGTCCCTTTGCGGCAGGCTCGCGCTACTGCGCCAACGATATCCCCTCGCTGCGTTGGGTCCATGCGACGCTGGTCGAGACGGCGCTGATGGCGCACGAGCTGGTTCTGCCGCCATTCTCGGTGGAGGAGCGCGAGCGCTACTGGAGCGAGAGTCGGACGTTCGGTGCATTGTTCGGATTGACGGCGGATGATCTGCCCGCGGACTGGTCGGGCTTTACGTCCTACACCGCGGCGATGGTGCAGACGGACACGCTGACCGTGAGCCCGGCGGCGCGCGAGATCGCGGCGCAGATTTTTAGCGGCGCGCGTCCGTGGTTGCGGCCGCCACGATGGTATCGCTCGCTCACGGCGAGCCTGCTGCCGGAACGATTGCGCGCCGGCTTCGGGTTTGAGCTCGGCGAGCGGGAGCTCAGATCGGCCGACAACGCGCTGCGATGGATCCGGCGCATCTATCCGACATTGCCGGATCGGCTGCGCTATGTCGGGCCCTACCAGGAAGCGCAGGCGCGCTTGCGGGGCGAGCCGCAGCCCGACTGGATGACGCGCTGCCTCAACAGGGCGTGGATCGGGCGGCCGCAGATGGATGTGCGCCGCTGAGAATTATTCAGGGTGTCCCGGACACAGCGCACCGCAAGAGCACTGCGCTGCGTCCGGGGAACGAGAGCGGAAAGTGAGGCGCAAAACTGTCTCCACACCGTCATTGCGAGCGCAGCGACTTGTCCGCCGAAGCTGGCGAAGGCGGAAGCAATCCAGACTGTAACCGCGGAGGGTTTTTGGATTGTTTCGTCGCAAGGGCTTCTCGCAATGACGAAGAATGAGGAAGCGGCTTGCCTCACACCGAAGCCAGCTTCCGGTAGAGCGCGCTGTAGGTCCCCGCCGAGATGCTCCAGGAGAAGGACCGTCCCATGGCGCTGCGGCGCATGGTGTCGAGCTGGTCCTGCGCCATGAAGGCCGAGAACGCGCGGCGCACGCCGCCAAGGAAGGACTCGCGCGAGGGCCTCGAGAAGAGGAAGCCGGTCTCGCCGTCGGTGATGGTTTCGGCAAGGCCGCCGGTCTGGTGACCGATTGGCAGCGAGCCGAAGCGCTGGGCGTACATCTGGCTGAGCCCGCACGGCTCGAAGCGCGACGGCATCAGGGTGAAATCGCTGCCGGCAAAGATGCGGCGGGCCTGGGCATCGTTGAAGCCGATCACAACTCCGATCGCGTCGGGGCGGCGGCGATGCGCGTCGATCAAGGCCTGCTCCAGCGCCGGCTCGCCGGAGCCGGTGACCACGATCTGTCCGCCGGCATCGACGATCTCGTCGGCCGCCGACAGCACGAGATCGATGCCCTTCTGGTGCACGAGACGCGCGACGATGCCGAACATCGGGCCGCGCGAGACCGCTAAGCCAAACTGCTTGCGGACGTAGTCCGCATTGGCCCTCTTGCCGACCCAGTCGCCGGCGCCGAACTGCTGGGCGAGCTGGGCGCAGGAGCGCGGGTCCCAGCTCTCGTCGATGCCGTTGAGGATGCCGGTGAGCTCGGACGCGTCCGAGCGCAGGCGGAGCAGGCCCTCCAGGCCGCAGCCGAATTCGGCGGTGGTGATCTCGCGCGCATACGTGCCGCTGACGGTGGTGAGGTGCGAGGCGTAGACGAGGCCCGCCTTGAGGAAGGACAGCTGGTCGTAGAACTCGACACCGTCGATGTGGAAAGAGCTCTCCGGTGCGCCGATCCGCCGCAGCGAGTCCTTCGGGAAGAGGCCCTGATAGGCAAGGTTGTGAATGGTCAGGATCGACGGTAGCTTGGAGCCGCGCCAGGCGAGATAGGCCGGCACGAGCGAGGCCTGCCAGTCATTGGCATGGATCAGGTCAGCTGCCCAATTCTTGTCCAGCTTGCCCATGGCCAGCTCAGCGGCGGCAGAGGCAAAGCGCGCGAAGCGGATGTCATTGTCGGGCCAGTCGCGCCCGGACTCGTCGCCATAGGGGTTACCGGGCCGGTCGTAAAGTTGCGAGCACAACAGCACGTAGACCGGCATTCCGTCCTTGGTTGCGGCCCGTCCGAGCGAGCAGGCCGGCATCTCCGCGAGCGCCGGGCAGCGTCCAACGATCTGAATATGCGTGAGTTGCTCGATGATGTCGCGATAGCCGGGCAACATGATCCGGATATCGGCAAAGGAGCGAAGGGCGCGGGGCAGTGCAGCGGACACGGCTCCAAGGCCGCCGACGCGGACGAAGTCGTCCAACTCCGTGGTGACGAACAAGACCCTCAAGAACAGCTGCCCTCTGTCGATCCCGTTCGCTACTATGCAAGAACGGGTCCAGTTGTCCGGGAATTCTTAAAGCCCACCCACGCGGCGTGTCGGTTCGGTAAACACTTTCCTACTCGGCCGCCGCCCTCTAGGGTCGCCGCATCAACAACAGAGAACTTCGAGAGTTCCTAAGACCCAAGGACGTGAGCAGGCATGCAGCTAGCAGATAAGCATGAGGGGACGACGACAAAAGCTTTCGCCGGGCTGAGGGTCCTGGATTTTTCCACCACCATCGCCGGTCCTCACTGCGCGCGGATGCTTGCCGACATGGGCGCTGAGGTCATCAAGATCGAGACCGACGGCGGGGAGACCATGCGGACCCGGCCGCCGCTGCGCAAGGGGTGCAGCACCGCGTTCGGCCAGCTCAATGTCGGCAAGAAGAGCGTCGTGCTCGACCTCAAGTCCGAGGACGGCAAGGAGGCGGTGCGCCGGCTGGCCGCGACATCAGACATCCTGGTCGAGAACTTTCGCCCCGGCGTGATGCATCGGCTGCGGCTCGACTACGACAGGCTGCGCACCGTCAACCCGAAGCTGATCTATTGCTCGATCTCGGGCTACGGCCAGACCGGCCCCTCGGCCGAGCTGCCGGCCTATGCGCCGGTGATCCATGCCGCCTCCGGCTATGATATGGCGCATCTGGCCTACCAGCCCGGCCGCAATCGCCCTGATTATTGCGGCATCTATCACGCCGACGTCGTCACCGGCACCTACGGCTTCGGCGCGATCGCGTCCGCACTCTATCAGCGGGCCGTGACCGGCCTTGGCCAGCACATCGACGTGTCGATGCTGGAATCGATGCTGTCACTGACGCTGACCGAATTGCAGAGCGCACAATTCGCCGTGAAGCCACCGCCGCGCCCGATGTTCGGCCCGACCGAGACGGCAAGCGGCTATGTCATGATCACGGTCGCCAGCGAGAAGACGTTCCAGGGATTGATGGGCGTGATCGGTCACCCCGAATGGATCTCCGATCCGCGCTTTGCGACCTATGCCGCGCGCCGCGAGAATTGGGCCGAGGTGATGGACGGCGTCGAGGCCTGGTCGCGGCAGCTCGCGACCGATGCGTGTCTCGCAGCGCTAGGGGCTGCCGGCGTGCCGGCTTCGGCCTATCGCACCGTGTCCGAGGCGCTGGCCGATCCGCAGCTTGCGCACCGGCAGGCGCTCTCCGAGGTGCGGGACGAGGGCGGCTCCTTTCAGGTGCTCAACCTGCCATTCCGGATGTCGGGTGCCGATACCACGCCGGCCAAGACGATGGCCGTGCTCGGCGAGCATACGGATGCCCTGCGCGAAGAGATCAGCCTCGCCGATGATGCATCAATTCCGACAGGCAAAACTGCCGCGACAGGCTGAGCACCATTACGCCGCACGTGCGGCGTGTGACCTGTCGCGCGTTCCTCTTGCCGTGGCGAGCTTTTGTCGCCAATCTCGTCCCCAGTCATTCAACGATCCGAAACATCGGACGAGGGATCCCGGGAGGAACCATGACGAACATTGCTGCCGCGGCGCGCAAGCACGCGCCGATTTTCCTTGTTGCGGCATTTGCCCTCCTTCCGCTGGCCGGGCCGGTGCAAGCGCAGAAGCCGGGCGGCAGCATCACCGTCGGCCAGGAGCTGGAGATTGCGGGCTTCGATCCGCTCAAGGTCGGCGTCTACGACACCTCGACCTTCACCGCGGCCGCGGCGATCTTTGATACGCTGACCACGCTCGACGACAAGGGCGAAGCCGCGCCAAAGCTCGCGATGTCATGGACCCATTCCGACGATTACAAGAGCTGGACCTTCAGGCTCCGCGAGGGTGTGAAATTCCACGACGGCACGCCGTTCAATGCGCAGGCCTTCAAGGAGAATTTTGACCGGCAGAAAGACCCCGCCAACAAGTGCCGCTGTGCCTTCTACATCACCAACGTCAAGGAGGTGCTGGCGCCGGACGAAACCACCGTTGTCTTCAATCTGACCGATCCCTCGGTGAACTGGCCGGCGGTGATCACAATCCAGAGCTCCAACAACGTCATTCATTCGCCGACCGCGTGGAAGACCAAGGGTGACGACTACAATCGCAATCCCGTCGGCACTGGTCCCTACATCCTGAAATCATGGACCGCAGGTGACCGGATGGTGCTGGAGAAAAACCCCAACTACTGGGACAAGGGCCGTCCCTATCTCGACCGCATCATCTTAAAGCCGCTGCCCGATGCGCAGTCGCGCTTCGCCTCGCTGCAATCGGGCGAGGCCGACATCATCTGGGACGACGAGAACGACGCCGACAACATCATGAAGGCGCAGAAGGACTCCAAGCTCACGGTGCACACCTACAAGGGCTCGGGCGCGCAGGTCTACGCCTTCAACACCAAGGTCGCGCCGTTCGACGATGTCCGCGTGCGTCAGGCGCTGGTGATGGCGCTCGACCGCCCGAAAATGTCGCAGGCGATCAGCAACGGCCTGAGCCGACCCGCGACCAATCCCTATGGCGATGGCTCCTGGGTCAAATGCAAGGATGACGGCGCGCTGCCGTTCGATGTCGAGAAGGCCAAGGCGCTGATCAAGGATTACGGCAAGCCGGTCGAGTTCAAGATGCTGGTGACCGCAACCCCGCGCGGCCGCATGATCGGCCAGGTGCTTCAGCAATTCTGGAAGCGCGCCGGCGCCAACATGGAGATCGAGCAGGTCGATCAGGCGACCATTCCGTCACGCGCCTTCACCCGCCAGTTCCAGATGACGCCGTGGCGCATCGTCGATCTCGCCGATCCCGACCCGCAGATGTACGCGAATTTCCGCAGCGGCAGCCCGCTGGCATTGGCCGGATACTCAAACCCGGAGCTCGACAAGCTGCTGGACCACGCGCGCGTCACCGCCGACCTTGGGCAACGCACCGAGGATTACTGCGCCATCAGCCGCCTGATCAACAAGGAGGCAATCTGGTTCTGGACCTTCCAGAACACTTATTACGCGCTGTCGAGCGCCAAGCTGAAAGGCTTCCCCAAGATCTACAACGGCGTGATCGACGTTTCGACGACCTGGCTGGAATGATGGCGCGATGCTGACCTTCGTCGTTCGGCGGCTGCTTGGCATGCTGCCGGTGTTGCTCGCCGTGTCGCTGTTGACCTTCCTGATCGCCTCGCTGCTGCCGGGCGATCTCGCTCTCGTCATCCTCGGCGATCAGGCAACGCCGGAGAATGTTGCGGCGCTGCGCCGTGACATGGGGCTCGATCAGCCGCTGTGGTGGCGTTACCTGAGCTGGCTCGGTCACGTCCTGCAGGGCGATCTCGGCCGCTCGTTCCGCACCGGGCAGACGGTGTTGCAGGCGGTCGCCGAGCGCATTCCGGTCTCGCTCCAACTGATGCTGATGGCCGAGTTCATCGGACTGTTGATCGGCGTCCCGGTTGCGATCACCTGTGCCGCGCGTGCCGGCGGCGCGTTCGACCGTTTCATGACCGGCAGCGCGTTCGCGATGCTGTCGATGCCGTCGTTCCTGGTGGCGATCCTGCTGATCTATCTGTTCGCGGTCGAGCTGCACTGGCTGCCGGCGACGGGCTATGTGCCGTTCACCGAGGCGCCGCTGGCGAATTTACGCTTCTTCGTGCTGCCGGCACTGACGCTGGCGCTGGCGGAATGGCCGGGAATCATGCGCGTGCTGCGCTCCGACATGATCGCGACCTTGCAGGAGGATTATATCGCGCTCGCCAAGGCCAAGGGTCTCAAGCCCGCGCGTATCCTGTTCGTGCATGCGCTCAAACCCTCGTCGCTGACGCTGGTGACGGTCACAGGCATCAATATCGGCCGCCTGCTCGGCGGCACCCTGATCGTGGAATCGATCTTCGCGCTGCCCGGCATCGGCCGGCTGCTGGTCGGGGCGATCTACACCCGCGACCTCGTCATCCTCCAGGGCGTCGTGCTGCTGGTTGCCTGCGGCTTCGTCATCGTGAATTTCATCGTCGACATGCTCTACGCCGTGCTCGACCCCAGGATCCGCCATGGCCACGCTTGAGCTCTCGATGCAGGACGAGGCGGCGCCCGTGCCGGTCGGCCGCAAGCGCAGGCTCGGCCTGCTGTTCTGGATCGCGAGCGCCTGGCTCGCGATCATCCTTGCGCTCGCGATCCTTGCGCCGGTGCTGCCGCTGCAGAACCCCGTAGACATGGACATGCTGGAGCGCCGCGCGACATTCTCCACCGAGCACTGGCTCGGCACCGACGGGCTCGGCCGCGACGAGCTCGCCCGCCTGATTTTTGGCGCGCGCGTGTCGTTGACCGTCGGGCTGATCGCGCCGATGATCGGCCTTACGCTCGGCGGCGCGCTCGGCCTGCTCGCCGGTTATTTCCGCGGCCGGTTCGAGACGCTGGTGGTCGGCAGCATGGACGTGCTGCTCGCCTTTCCGCCGCTGATCTTCGCGCTCGCGGTGACGGCTTATCTCGGTCAGTCCGTCCCCAACCTCACCCTGATCCTCGGCGTGCTCGGCATTCCCGCCTTCATGCGTGTGGCGCGGGCCGCGACGCTGACGCTGGCGCGGCGGGAATTCGTGATCGCGGCCGAGGCGTTAGGTGCCAGCCATGCGCGCATCCTGCTGCGCGAGCTATTGCCGAACGTGATCCTGCCGCTGCTGGCCTTCTTCCTGCTCGGCGTTGCCGTCACCATCGTGGTCGAGGGGGCGCTGTCCTTCCTCGGTCTCGGCGTGCCGCCGCCGATGGCGAGCTGGGGCAGCATGATCGGCGAAGGGCGCGACAGCCTCGACGTCGCGCCGCGGCTGGCGTTCCTGCCGGCGACCGGATTGTTCCTCACCGTGCTGGCCTTCAATCTGGTCGGCGATACCTTGCGGGCGCTGACCGACCCGCGTCAGGGGGCGCTGTGAGCGCTCCGCTCTTGATCATCGAGGACGTTGCAGTCGAGCTACCGACGCCGCGCGGTAATCTGCGCGCCGTGGATCATGTCGACCTGTCGCTGGAGGCGGGCTGCACGCTCGGCATCGTCGGCGAGTCCGGCTGCGGCAAGACCATGCTCTCGCGCGCGGTGCTTCAGCTGCTACCGAAAAAAGCAAAGCTCACGGGCCGCGTGATGTTCGACGGCCAGGATCTGGTGCGGCTCGATGCGGAACCCTTGCGTCGCTTGCGCGGGCGCGATCTCGCAGTCGTGTTTCAGGACCCCATGACCTCGCTAAACCCGGTGCTGACCATCGGCACGCAGCTGATGGAGACGATCCAGGAGCATCTCGAGCTCGATGCCCCCGCAGCACGGAAGCGCAGCATCGAGCTGCTGGCGGCTGTCGGAATCCCGGCGCCTGAGCAGCGGCTCGCGCAATATCCGCATCAATGTTCCGGCGGCATGCGCCAGCGCATCGCGATTGCGATCGCGTTGTCCTGCGAACCGAAGCTGCTGATCGCGGACGAGCCGACCACCGCGCTCGACGTCACCATCCAGGCACAGATCCTCGATCTGCTCGCGCGCGAGCAGCGCCGCCGCCACATGGCGATGATCATCATCACCCACGATCTCGGCGTGGTCGCGGGCCGTGCCGACGAGGTCGCCGTGATGTATGCGGGCAGGGTGGTGGAGCGCGCCCCGACCCAGGCGCTGTTCAAGCGCATGCACATGCCCTACACCGAAGCGTTGCTGGCGGCGATCCCGAAGCTGGAGACCGCGCCCCATACCCCGCTGCCCGCGATCTCCGGCCGTCCGCCCGATCCGACACGACCGCTAAAGGGCTGCTCCTTCGCGCCTCGCTGCCGCTATGCCGCTAGCCGTTGTCATGAGGCCAAGCCCGACCTGAAGAGCGCCGAGATGCCCGATCAT
Source organism: Bradyrhizobium sp. CCBAU 65884 (assembly GCF_028128835.1). NCBI lineage: Bacteria > Pseudomonadati > Pseudomonadota > Alphaproteobacteria > Hyphomicrobiales > Nitrobacteraceae > Bradyrhizobium > Bradyrhizobium sp. CCBAU 65884. The sequence continues at coordinate 89,887 of NZ_LBJU01000110.1, forward strand.
CTCTATGCCTGCTTCCACCCGATCCAGATGGCGGAGGGAGTTGGCGCATGATGCAGCTTGCCGCGCGCGCCGAGCCGCTGCTGAACGTCGACAATCTCGTCGTCGAATATGGTCTCGGCAACAAGACGGTGCATGCGGTGTCCGGTGTCAGCCTTGCGGTCGCGCGCGGGGAGACGTTGGGGCTGGTCGGAGAATCCGGCTGCGGCAAGTCGACGCTGGGGCGCGCGGTGCTGCAATTGCGACGTGCCAAATCCGGCCGGGTGTTGTTCGACGGCGAAGATCTCACCGCGATGGAGGGCGAGGCGTTGCGCAAGATGCGCCGCCGCGTGCAGTTGATCTTCCAGGATCCGATCGCCTCGCTCAATCCGCGCCGTCGCATCGGCGACATCGTGGCCGAGCCGCTCATCATAGCCGGCGTCAAGGATGCCGCCGAGCGCAAGCGCAGGGTTCACGAGGTGCTCAGCGCGGTCGGGCTCGATCCTGATCTCGTCGCGGGCCGCCTGCCGCATGAATTCTCCGGCGGGCAGTGCCAGCGCATCTGTATCGCGCGGTCGCTCGTCCTCAATCCGGAATTCATCGTCTGCGACGAGCCGGTCTCGGCGCTGGACGTCTCGATCCGCGCACAGATCCTCAATTTGCTGGAGGAGATGAAAGCACGCTTCGGCCTGACGCTGTTGTTCATCGCGCATGATCTCGCAGTGGTCAAAGCGGTCAGCGACCGCGTCGCGGTGATGTATCTCGGCCGGCTCTGCGAGGTCGGTCCGTCGGAGCAATTGTTCGCAAATCCTGGGCATCCCTATACCGGGCTCTTGTTGCAGGCGATCCCGGTGCCTGATCCGGATGTGCGTCCCGCCGAGAGTGTGGCGGCGGGTGAGCCACCATCGCCGATTGCGCCGCCGTCCGGCTGCCGCTTCCGCACCCGCTGCCCACGCGCCGATCAGCGATGCAGCGCGGAGATACCGGAGTTGCGCGAAATCGGGCCTCGCCAGTTCGCGGCTTGCCATCATCCGCTGACCTGAACTAAGACCGGTTTGTCTCGCCTCGCCGGCCATGGCATGGTGGCGCGACAACGAGAAGCATGCCGGGAGAACGCCGATGAAGAGTTTCAAGGTCGCCGATTTCAAGGCGCCGCTGCAGGAGTTCGACGAGGCGACGCCGCAGCCCTCGGGCACGCAGGTCCTGATCAAGGTGAAGGCCGCCGGCGTCTGCCACAGCGACCTCCACATCTGGGAGGGCGGCTACGATCTCGGCCATGGCCGCAAGCCGCTCTCGCTGAAGGACCGCGGCATCAATCTGCCGCTGACCATGGGTCACGAGACGGTCGGCGAAATCCTGGCCTTCGGCCCTGACGTGAAACCGACCGACCAGGGCGACCTCAAGCTCGGCGATGTCGGGCTGGTCTATCCCTGGATTGGCTGCGGCAAGTGCGCGACGTGCCTCGCCGGTGACGAGAACATGTGCCTGACGCCGCGCTCGCTCGGCGTCTATTGCGACGGCGGCTATTCCGATCACATGCTGGTGCCGCATCCGCGCTATCTGCTCAATCTCAGGGGACTCGATCCCGCAACGACCGCGCCCTATGCCTGCTCGGGCGTCACCACCTACAGCGCGCTGAAAAAGGTTGAGCAGCATTTCGACACGCCGATCGTGATGTTCGGCGCCGGCGGGCTCGGCCTGATGGCGCTGTCGCTCTTGAAAGCCATGGGCGGCAAGGGCGCGATCATGGTCGATATCGATGCCAGGAAGCGCGAAGCGGCGGAGAAGGCCGGCGCGCTCGCCACCGTCGACCCGAAGGCGCCGGATGCGCTGGAGCAACTCGCCAAGAAGGTGGGCGGGCCGATCCGTGCCGTGATCGACCTCGTCGGGAATGCCGCGACGACGCAGCTTGGATTCGACTGCCTGACCAAGGGCGGCAAACTCGTGATCGTCGGCCTGTTCGGCGGCGGCGCAACCTGGGCGCTGCCGCTGATTCCGATCAAGGCGGTGACGATCCAGGGCAGCTACGTCGGAAACCTGCGCGAGACGCAGGAGTTGCTCGACCTCGTCCGCACCAAGAAGGTGCCGCCGATCCCGGTGACCACGGCGCCGCTCGCCAAGGCCAACGATGCGCTGGTGCAATTGCAGCAGGGCGCGGTGGTCGGGCGCACGGTGCTGACGCCGTAGCGAACACTCTCTCCTCCGTCATTGCGAGCGCAGCGAAGCAATCCAGAAATCCCTCCGCGGACACAGTCTGGATTGCTTCGTCGCAAGAGTTCTTCGCAATGACGACTTGGCTAGCTCCTTTCCTTGAGGCCTTAAATGTCCGCAAACAACGCCTTCCACATTGCCGTGCTCGCCGGTGACGGCATCGGTCCCGAAGTCATGGCGCCGGCCGTCGAGGTGCTGCGCAAGATCGAGCAGAAATCGGATTTGCGCTTCCGTTTCACTGAAGCACCCGCCGGCGCCAACAATTATCTTGCCACCGGCAAGTCGATGCCTGACTCGACCATCAAGCTGTGCGAGGAGGCGGACGCAATCCTGCTCGGCGCCTGCGGCCTGCCGTCGGTGCGCTACCCCGACAATACCGAGATCGCGCCGCAGATCGAGCTGCGTTTCATCTTCGATCTCTATGCCGGCGTGCGACCGGCGCGCCTTATTCCGGGCGTGCCGAGCCCGATCGTCGGCGCTGATGAGCGCGGCATCGATCTCGTCGTGATCCGGGAATCGACCGAAGGCCTGTTCGCCTCGATGGGCAAGGGCGTCGTCACCCATGAGGACGCGCGCGAGACCATGGTGATCACACGCAGGACATCCGAGCGCCTGTTCGATTTCTCGTTTCGCCTCGCCGAGCGGCGCAAGGCGCGCGGCAAGCCCGGCGCGCTTGCCTGCGTCGACAAGGCGAACGTGTTCAAGGCGTTCGCGTTCTTTCGCGGCATTTTCGATGAGATCGCCAAGAAGCATCCCGACGTGAAGACCGATCGGCTCTATGTCGATGCCTGCTCGGCCATGCTGGTGAAGCGTCCCTGGGATTTCGACGTGATGGTGATGGAGAACATGTTCGGCGACATCGTCTCCGACATCACTGCGAGCCTGATCGGCGGCCTCGGAATGGCGCCGTCGGCGGACATCGGCGACAAATATGCCGTGTTCCAGCCCTGCCACGGCACCGCGCCAGACATCATGGGGCAGGGCAAGGCCAATCCCACTGGCATGATCCTGTCGGCGGCGATGATGCTGGACTGGCTCGCCGACAAGCACGGCGTCGAGAGCGCGGCGGAGGCCGGCGAGACGATCGAGCGTGCGGTGGATCAGGTCTATGCCGGCGGCATCAAGCCGATGGAATTCGGCGGCAGCAACGGGACTGCCGACATCACCAAAGCGGTGCTGGCGGCGCTCTGAGAAGCAGCCGAGCCGCGGCGCCGGTTCATCTCAAAAGAAAAGGGGCCTCGCGGCCCCTTTGTCGTTCACCAGCGGCGCCAATGGTGGTGGCGATGGCCCCAGCCCCACGGGCGCGGGCCGTAGAAGCGTCGCGGGCCGCCGTAATAGCCGTAGGCGCCGTAATAGTTCGGACGCCAGAAGCAGCGGCCCCAGGGGTTGCACACCCAGCGCACCTGATCCACGTCAGCGGCCGGACCGCTTGCAATCTTGTCCGCCTGCGGGATGCCATTCGGCATGGCTGCGAGCGCCTCGCCCGACGCGAGCGCTACACCGCCGATGGCAGCCAGAGCAAGAACAGCAGATTTCAGTGTCATCGCGATCTCCCTCGTTGTGGCGGGAGAACTTTCGTCAGATCAACTAGTTGCTACCGCGCGGAGCTGCACGAGGAATTTAATCTTCCTGAACGTCGGTTCAGCTTCAACGCCCCTGGAACTGTGGCTTGCGCTTTTCCATGAAGGCTTGCCGGCCCTCGCGAAAGTCTGCGCTGTCCATACAGGCATTGCCGATCGCCTTGATCGCGTCCATGTCGCGCTGACTCTCATCCTTCAGCACCTGCGCGATGGTGATCTTGGCGGCCTTGATCGCGAGCGGGGCGTTCTGCGAGATCGTCTCGGCAATCGTCATGGTCTCGCCCCAGAGCTCGTCGACCGGGAACACGCGCTCGATAAGGCGAATGCGCAGCGCTTCGGCGGAATCGATGCGCATGCCCGTGTACATCAGAAGCCGCGCCCAGGACGGGCCGACCAGCGAAACCAGGCGCCGCAGGCCGTCAAAGCCATAGGCGATGCCGAGCTTGGCCGCGGGAATGCCGAACTGGCTGTCGTGCGCGGCGATGCGGATATCGGCGAGCATCGCGACCTGCATGCCGCCGCCGAGGCAAAAACCGTCGATGCAGGCAATCGTCGGCTTGGGATAGTCTGCGAGCAGTGCGCGCTGGGCGGCGCTGCGCCTGGCATATTCCTCGGACGCTGCCGCGTTGTGGCGGGTCTTCTCGAATTGGCTGATGTCGGCGCCGGAGACGAAGGCCTTACCGCCGGCTCCGCGCAGGACCACGACGCGCACCGTCTCGTCGTCGCGCAGGCTCGTCAAGGCCTCGCCAAATCCCTCCCACATCTCCAGCGACATCGCGTTGCGCTTGTCGGGATTGTTGAAGGTGATCACGCCGACGCCGTCGGTGGTGTGCTGGAGAATCTTGCCGTCCGCGTAGGGGGTACCGGTCGTGCTGAATATGTCGGACATCGCTTGCTCGCTCGTCATGTGCGAGGGGCAATGTGCTGCGCTGGCGCTTCCGGGGTCAACCGCGGCAGGGTGGGCGAGTCTGCATCCGCCTGTAGCGGGATTGCATGGCGGGTCGTCCCGAGTGTCGCGCGCGCAAAGAAAAGGGGCGGTCGTGCCGCCCCGCAAAGGCCGCGCGCAAGCGCGCGAGCCGGAATATGATCGTTCAATCCGGCCGCGTCCCCGCGACGCGGCGGATTGAAGATCGGCCGCAAAGGCCAGACCGTCGACCGGTCTCAGCTCTCGTTCGCCGCGATCGATTCCATCAGCGAGACCAACTGACGCTGCACGGTCTGGTCCTTGATCTTGCTGTAGGCGCGCAGCAGGCGGAGGCTGAAGGCCGAATCGAGGAACAGCAGGCTCTCGACTTCGCGCGCCTTGTTGTCACCGTCGTAGAAGAAGGTCACGGGCACGTCGAGGGCGGAAGCGATCTGCTGCAGACGAGCCGCGCCGACGCGATTGACGCCCTTCTCGTATTTCTGAACCTGCTGGAAGCTGACGCCAAGCTTCTCGCCGAGCTCGGCCTGCGAGATCTTCATCTCGACGCGCCGCAGACGAATCCGCTTGCCAAGCTCGATGTCCGGCTTGCCAGCACTGCGCTGCTTCATTCTTTTCGCCGCTGCTTTCATCTTCGTTTTCACCTTTGTTCTTCGGTTGAAAATCCCCCGAAGAGCTGGGTCAGGGGTTCGCCCATATACGAGTCCTTGAATTCATGCGGATGCACGAACTCTTCCTTAAACCACGGGAAGCGAGCCGGACTGAAAGCTTCGATCAGCCAATCAATCATGTGCCGCACACGCGGAATACGGCCGCTACCGGGATGGTAGGACAACCAGATATCCAGCGGTCGGTTCAACTCGACCTCCAGTGGAATCAACTTCCCGCCAAGCGCAATGGCGTAGCTCGGGAAGACGCCGATGCCGGCGCCATTCGCGACCGCCCAGTAGTTGGCGCTTGAGACGTTGGTCTTCATGACCAGAAGGTCACGTTCCGATACGCCCGGGAAGAAGCTCTCGAAGGATTCCTTGGCGGCAAGCTGGTCGGCGAATTGCAGCACCAGACGATGCTTGATCAATTCCGCCGCCGAGCGCGGCGCGCCATGCTTCTCGATGTATTTCTCGGAGGCCCAGAACATCAGATGCATGCGACCGAGCCGCACTAGCTTGATGTCGAGCGCCGAGGGACGCGACAGATGGATGGCGACGTCGGCTTCGTGGCGCGAGACGTCGGCCGAGCGCATCGCGCAATGCAGGTCGACCAGGATCTTCGGATAGGCCTGCTGGAATTCAACCAGGCGCGGGGCGAGCCAGAACGTGCCGAGCCCCTCAGTAACGGCGACTCGCACCTCGCCGGACAGGGCGTTGGCCATCGAATCGCTGGCGCGCAGCACGTCGAAGGTGGCGGCCTCCATGCGCTCGACGGCGGAGACCACCAGCGCGCCCTCATCGGTGAGATGGGTGCCATGGACGTCGCGGGTGAAGAGCGTGGTGCCGGTCTGGCGTTCGAAATCGTCGATTCGCCGGCGCACGGCGTTGATCGACAACGACAGGCGCTCGGCCGCCGATCGGAAACTCCCGCATCGGACGACTTCAAGGAATATGCGGGCGGCATCCCAATCAGAGAGGCCGCTGAGATTTGTCTTTGGGCGTTCCGCCACAGGAACGCCCCTTTCCGCCAAGGAGTGCATACAAGTCCCTTCGGTTAGCTAAACTGGCAGAATCTGGCGCAAACCACAACCACTGCGGGTTGGGGGATGATGAGTTTTGAACGTCATCCTTACTACCTCGTGGGTGGTATCTGAATGCTGCCAAGGGTTGGGAATCGGGCAGGCCATTGCCCGGATGAGGGGTGTGGCGTGAGTGCCGTTGCGAGCCGTGAAATGGCTGCGGGATTGCAGGCGCTGTCGGCAATGAGTGTGCTTGCGCGAAAGCCGGCGCCATCTCTCTCAATGGATCAATCACAGCGCGCGGGGCGTTTGCTCTCGGACCGCTTCGACCATGGCCAACGGCGCAGCGCGGCGATGTTAGCCGGAACCGCAGTTCCGCGGCAGAAACCCACTGAAATCAGGTTCAGAGGCGCTGTGGCCTCGTGCTATCCTCCGTATTCCATGGGGGCCGAAGGGGTCGTCACCAACACGTCTCGCAGGCCGAATTAACGGAAAGAACGCCGGTGTCGCATTCAGACGAACAGTTGCAGTCGGTGCTGGAAACGCTCGAGGGGTGCCGCAGGGTTCTCAACGCGTGCGACAGCCGTGAGTCGGCCGAGCTGCTGTCCATTGTCATCCTCGACGTCAGGATGAAACTCAAAGGAATTGACAGTGCCGATCTCAAGGCACTGTGCGACGAAATGCTGCGGAGCGCTGCGAGCGAGCCGCCATCCCCTTCCAAGCAGACGCAGGACCAGCCCCGGCGTCCGCTGCTCCGCGTGGTGAAGTAGCCGCGCCGCCGAATCTCGCTTTTTGGCGAGGTTTGTGCGCGTCCCGATGCCGCACCTGTGATCGCAGGCGGCATCGGGAGGAGCCCTGGTTTGATGCGCCTCTGTTGCGCATTCTCCGGCATCGGCTACACCAGAGCCGGTTCGGCTCCGGGCCGCGCGCATTCCCGGCGCGCCGCACCGGGGCCTGAGATGGCTCAGACGGCATCATGCAAAATGTTTCGATCCCGGCGGCGCTGATTGCAGGCCTCGTCAGCTTCCTTTCGCCTTGCGTCCTGCCCCTGGTCCCGCCCTATCTGATCTATCTTACGGGCGCCACGATCGAGCATGTCGAGAGCGACGAGCCGGGCTCGGCCTCCAAGCGCGCGATCATGATGTCGGCGCTCCTGTTCGTGCTCGGCTTCTCCACGGTGTTCGTCGCGCTCGGCGCCAGCGCCTCGCTGGTCGGTGGGCTGATCCGCGCCTGGTCGGCGGAGTTGTCGATCCTCGCCGGCATCGTCATCATCATCATGGGCCTGCACTTTCTCGGATTGACGCGCATCGGCCTGTTGATGCGCGAGGGACGGCTGCCGATCCCCAAACCGGTCGGCCTCTGGGGCGCCTACATCATGGGGCTCGCCTTCGCCTTCGGCTGGACGCCCTGTATCGGCCCGATCCTCGCCGCGATCCTTTCGATCGCCGCCGCTGAGGCTACGGTGACGAAGGGCGCGGGGCTGCTCGCGGTCTATTCGGCCGGTCTCGGCATTCCCTTCCTGATCGCCGCGCTGATGATCGAGCAGTTCTCGGCACTGTTCGCGCGGATGAAGGGACATCTCGTCAATGTCGAGCGCGCCATGGGCGTCCTGATGGTGATCACCGGCATCGGCTTTCTCACCGGCGCGGTCTCGAATGTGAGCATCTGGCTGCTGGAGACGTTCCCGGCGCTGCAGACCATCGGGTAGGGCTTGATCCGGAAAATGCCGGCGCGCTGATCGCGCCGGCGTCCCCGTGTGCAGTTGCTCAGGGTTTGAACACGTAGCCCGGCGAGATCGCCGCCGTCTCCGGGATCGGCGGCAGGTCGGTGAACAGTTCGGGACGATCCTTCATGACCTTGAGAATGTGCTTCGGCTCGATATGCGCATTGACGTCAAAGGTCGATTTGAGGATGCCGAGGCGGGAGAGCCGATCCTCGGCGCTCCACAGCGCACGGTAATTGTTCGCCGACAGCCGACGGTCCGCCTGCTGGATGTTGAACTGCATCGCAGCCTCGGCGACGTCCTGCTTGAGGCCCGGAATCCAGCGTGTGGCGACTTGCGCCGCCTGCTTCGGATTCTTGCGCATCCATTGATCGGCCTCGGAGACCGCGGCGAGGAATTTCTCGATGGTCTCGCCGTTGGCCTGCACCCAGGGACGAAGCGCGACGTTGAAGCCGATATAGGAGATCACGTCGCCGCCTCTGATGATCTCGACCGCGCCGGGCACATCCTTGCCTGCAACGATCGGCCAGGGATCCCAGCCCGAGAACGCGTCGATACCCTTGGCGAGCAGGGCGACGGTCATGTCCGGCGGCGGCGTGTTGACCAGCGTCACGTCATCGGGCTTCAGCCCGGCCTTCTCCAGCGTCGCCAGGATGTAGAGGTGATTGATCGTGCCGAAGGAGGCCGCGATCTTCTTGCCCTTGAGCGTCGACAGGTCACCCTTGACGATGCCTGAACCTTCACGCGCGATGATCGCCATGGTGGCATCGGAGCCGGCCTTGGTGGCGTTGCCGCTGTAATTGCCGAGTGCGACAAGATCCATGCCGCGCAGCACGGCGCCGATCATGGGCACGCCGACCTGCACGATCTCGCTCTCGCCGGCTTGCAGTGCGTTCAGCGCGTCGACGCCGGTCGCGTAGGGGCGTGCGATCGTGACATCGAGCCCGTACTTCTCGAAGAAGCCGCGCTCGAGTGCGATCGGCAGGCCGATCTGGTCGATGCCGGTGACCATGCCGGCCTTCAATTTCGTCGGGGTCTGGGCGCTCGCCGGCACCATGCCGGCCAAGAGCGCGATTCCGAGCAGCAAGAGTCGTTTCATATTCTCAGCCTCCCTCTTTTATCGGCCCCACCGCCGTCACCCAATAGGGGCGGGCGACGGCATTGAGGTCCGTTCGTTTGACGCCGCGTAGTTCGATCGAATGCTCGTCCGTTCCCGAGACGCGTCCATATTGCTGGAATGCGAGCACGTGGAAGCGCTCCGGCGTGAACGGCAGCTCGATCTGCACGTTCACTTTTTCCGATGTGCCCGTGAGCTCCGGCGAGATCTTTCCCGGCGCGGCAACCGTCAACCAGAGTTGAAACAGCGCCCATGCGGCAATGGCGCCGAGCACGATGCGGCTCTTGGGCGAGCGCAGGACGTCGGAGGCGATGCTCATGCCGCGCGCACCATCTGGAGCACCCGCGCCGAGAGCTGCTTGAAGTGGTCGTCCTTGACGAGGTCGTCCCAGACGCGAGGCCGCGGCAGGTCCACCGCGATCTCGTCGAGCACGCGTCCCTTCGACAGCACGACCACGCGGTTGGCGAGAAACACCGCTTCGGGCACGTCATGGGTGATGAAGATCACCGTCGGCTTGCGCTCCTGCCAGATCCGGGTCAGCTCCTCCTGGAGCGTCATGCGCGTCTGCGCGTCGACGCTGGCGAACGGCTCGTCCATCAGCAGGACGTCGGGATTGTTGGCGAGTGCGCGCACCACGCCGACGCGCTGCTGCATGCCGCCGGAGAGCTCGTTTGGATAGCGGAGCGCCGCGTGCGACAGCCCTGCGAGCGCGAGATATTCGCGCGCGATGCGGTCGCGCTCGGCCTTCGGCACGCCGCGCATCTTCGGGCCGAAGCCGACATTGTCGAGCACCGTCTTCCAGGGAAACAGCGCGAACGACTGGAACACGACGCCACGCTCGGGGCCGGGCCCGTGCACCGGCTTTCCGTCGAGCAGGATGTCCCCCTTCGAATAGGGGATGAAGCCGGCGATCATGTTGAGGATTGTCGTCTTGCCGCAGCCGGACGGGCCGACCACGGAGATGAACTCGCCGGGCTCGACGTCCAGCGAGACGTCGTGAACGGCGGTGACATGCGCGCCTGCGTAAGGATCGAAATAGGTCTTGCCGAGATTGCGCAGCGAAAGCGTCTTCATGATGTCACCAATCCCCAGCGTTGGCCGGTCACGCGCTCGAGCGGCGCGAGGACCCAGGCGTCCACGATGTACCAGAGCAATCCGAGAATGATCATGCCGAGCAGAATCTCCACGGTAGAGCCGGCGCGGCGGGCATCGAACATCATGAAGCCGATGCCCGATGTGCCGACGATCATCTCGACCGCGATCAGCGCGCGCCAGCCATAACCGAGGCCGTTGCGCAGGCCCGTGATGATGTTGGGCAGCGCCCCCGGCAGCGTCACCTCCCAGAGCACCCGCGCGCGCGAGGCACCGAGGCTGAGGGCGGCGCGCGCGAGGTCGCGCGGCACGGATTCAACCCCGAGCACGGTGTTGAGCACGACCGGGAACAGCACGGTGTAGACGATGACGAAAGTCATCGTCGTCAGTCCGAAGCCGAACCAGATCAAGAGGATCGGCAGCCAGGCAATGTCGCCGATGGCCTGGAAGAACAGCAGCACCGGCCAGCAGATCCGGTGTGCCCAGCGGCTCGTGCCGATCAGGATGCCCAAGGGAATGCCGAGCGCCATGCCGACGGCGGCGCCGGTTGCGAGCCGGATCAGGCTGTCCTGAAGATAGTCGGGCAGGATCCCCTTGTAGGTGAGCGTGAAGAACGCGCGCAGCACATCGGCGGGGCCGGGGAAGAACGCTCGCGGAAACACCCCGGCCTCGCTGACGGCGGTCCACAGCGCGAGCACCGGGATGAAGGGAATGATGGCCGCGATCCCCGGCCAGCGCCGGGTCAGGCGGGTATAGCCGCCCCAGATTTGCAGCAGCAGGTTCATGCGCGCCTCACCAAGCCCCAGCGTTCGATGGTCGCGCGTTCCAGCGGGACCAGCAGCAGACGGTCGATCAATAGCCAGAGCACGCCGATCACGATCATGCCGAACACGATCACTTCGGTGCGGTAGAAATCGCGTGCGACGAACAGCATGTAGCCGAGCCCGACATTGGTCGCGATCATCTCGGCGGCGATCAGCCCGCGCCAGGCAAAGCCCAGGCCGGTGCGGATGCCAGTGACGATGTTGGGCAGCGCGCCCGGCAGCAATACTTCGGTCAGCAGCGCCCAGCGGCCGGCGCCGAGCGAGGCGGCAGCATTGCGCAGCGTGTGCGGAATGGTCCTGACGCCGAGCAGGGTGTTGTAGGCGACGACGAAGAACACGGCGTTGAAGATCACGAAGACGATCGCGCCGAAGCCGTAGCCGAACCATAAGGTCGCGATCGGGATCCAGGCGATGCCGGCGAGCACCGAGAAGAAGCGGAACAGCGGCGTGAGAAAGGCCGCCACCGTCGGGCTCACGCCCATGGCGATACCGAGCGGCACGGCGGTGGCGATGCCGATCAGCGTGCCGAGGCCGACGCGCAAAAGGCTGGCGCCGACATGGGCGAACAGCGTGCCGTCGCGGATCGACTCCATGGCGGCCGCGCCGACCGCACCGACCGATGGAAACACGCGCGGATTGACGTTGAACAGCGGGACGACGATCGCCCAGATCGCCACCAGCGCAAGCAGCGGCGCGACGAACATCGCAGCGCCCGCCAGCGAATTGACGCTGCGGATCAATCGCGACGATCGACCTTTCAGACTGCCCGTCACCTGCATTTGACCTCCCTGACGCTCAGCTATGCCTGTGCCGGCATTTCACGCTGATCATTCCTGACATCGTCACCGTGTCTCGCGCGATCGCGGCCGCCCGTCGGTTGCCACGACCGCGATCCCGGGCGGAGCGTGGATGTGGGGCGAGCCCTTCCTGTCACGGTCCACGACGTTTCCTCCTGCTCTTGACGCTCGACGTCCTGGCCGCGCGCACGGCTGACCCGTTGCGAGTTGCCGCGGCGATGACCGTCTTCCGGTTCGAGAGCTTCAATCGGGTATAGCCGAGCAGGAGTTCCATCGCGGCGCGCGCCTTCTCGGGGTTGGCGCTCTCGATAGCCCGCGCTGCCGCCACGTGGTTCGGCAAATTATCCTTGAACCAGCCCCCGGGGCTTCCGACGGCGACGGTGAAGACGGTGCTCAGGATGGTGTCGATCGCGCTGCGAAAGCCCTGCAACACCGGGTTATGGGTCGCATCCAGGATGGCAAGATGAAAGGCCTTGTCGGCTGCGAGGGCGCTGGCCTGGTCCTTTGCGGTCTGCATCGCGGCCAAGGCCGTATCGATCCGCCAGCGATCGTTCCTCGTCGCGCGTTCGGCCGCAAGCGCTGCGGCTGCAGGCTCGATGATCGAGCGCACCTCCTGGATTGCCAGCAGGAGGTCGCGATCCGGTTCGTCCTGGCCGACGAGCCAGCTCAGCACGTCGCGATCGAGCAGGCTCCATTCGTGGCGCGGCAGCACTTGCGTGCCGTGTCGCGGTCGCACGCTGACGAGGCCCTTCGCGGCGAGCGTCTTGATCGCCTCGCGCACCACGCCGCGCCCGACGCCGAAACGGGCTTCGAGTTCCGGCTCCGGCGGCAGGGTCGTGCCGACGGGGATGAGATCCTGGGCGATCTCGCGGCCGAGCGTCGTCAGCACGGCGCGGATGCGGCCGGGCTTGATCAGTTTTTCGGCTGGGCTCGGCCGCGCTCTTGCCACCGGTTTGTTTCTCCCCGCCGGCCTGTCGCGGCCGGTTCATTTGTATTGGCCGCCCGCCGGCAGCTTCACAATCATCCGATGTTTAACATCGGATGATTGCTTGGGGCGAGCGCAATTGTCGCAGGAAGGCTGTATTGCGCTGCGATATGGCGTCAGGCCCGGAGCGGCTACCGCGCCTCGTCCAGCGTACAGACCACCGTGCAGACCACGCCGCGCGGCAGGAAGTCGACGGTGGCCTCGCCGCCGAGCTGGTCGCGTGCGCTGCGCTCGATCAGGCGCGAGCCGAAGCCGCGCTGTACCGGCGCGGTCACCGGCGGTCCGCCGATCTCGGTCCAGATCAGGCGCAGCCGCGGTTTCGGAGCATCGGCGATGATCTCCCAGTCCAGCGTCACCCGGCCGGTCTCGTTGCACAGCGCGCCATATTTCGCGGCGTTGGTGGCGATCTCGTGCACGATCATCGACAGCACCACGGCGAGCCGCGGCGACAGCGGCACCGCGGGTCCGGCCATGCGGATGCGGTCAGGACTGTTCATCAGGAACGGCTGAAGCGCACGGGCGATCACCTCCCGCAGCTCGGAGCCCGCCCATTTCTCCTGGCTCAGCAGATTATGCGCTTCGGCCAGTGCGCCGAGCCGTCCCTCGAATTTCGTCCGCTCGTCCCGGCTGGCGCTGCGGAAGGTCTGCACCGCGATCGCCTGCATCAAGGCCAGCGTGTTCTTGACGCGATGGTTGAGCTCGTCGATCAGGAGATTGTGCAGCATCTCGCCGCGCGCGATCGTGGTTGCCATCCTGACCGCGAAGGTCAGGCCGGTCAGCAGCAGGATGCCGCCGATCAGGCTGGTGATCGCGATGTTGCGCCAGAGCGGCGCGATCAGGGAGCTTTCGTCGACGCCGGCGGCGATCGTCCAGCCCGTCAGCCGCGATCGTGTGTAGGCCGCGGCCAGAGCGATGCCGTCGAGCGACACCGTCGGGAGCGATGCCTCGCTGCGGCGGAACATCTCGGCATAGAGCGAGGGCGAGGCGCGTTTGCCGAAGGTCTCGCTGGGGTTCGGCGCGCGTGCAAACACGATGCCCTTGGTGTCGAGCAGAGTCACCGTCCAGAGCCGGTCGGGCCGCTGCTTCTCCACCAGTTCCTGAAAGATGCTGATCGGTGGGCTGAAGCAGAGGTCGTAGATCACCTCGCCGTCGCGGAACACCGGAACCTCGACGGTGAGCACCTGCCGCCCGTTGATCGCGCCGGTGAACAGGTCGGAATATTGCGGCGACCTGGTCGCAAAGACCTTTTCGATGATCTCGAGATGGCCGCGTGGCGGCAGGCTTGCGGTGTCTTCCGTTGCGGAGGAAAACAGCAGCCGGCCCTTGCGATCGGAGATCAGCACCAGCCCGCCCTTGCCATATTGGTCGAGGAAGCCGAGCGCGATGCGGCGGAAGTTCTGGAAGTCGTCGTTACGAAGCGAATTCGTCAGTGCAAGCACTTGCAAGCCGCCGGTCATCCGCTGCACCTCGGAGTCGAGCACGAGGCGCATGCTGCGCACGTTCTCCAGCACTCGGCGGGTCGCGTCGCTTCGATCCTGCTTGTAATTGTAGAACACAATGCCAACCGCAAAGACGATCAGCGGCAACATCGTTCCCGTCACCAGAAGAGCGAGCCGGACCGGCAGGGTGAGCTTTGACAAACGCGGGCGTCCCGGTTCCGGCGCAGCAGCGCCGGATTATGATTTTGGGCAGACCATACGTGCGGGACTTGCGCGGCGCCATGTTTTTCGCAGATGGCGAGCGGTTCGGAAACGAGATGTTGCAGCGCAGTCCGGGATGTCCGCGCCTGCAGCGTTGATGCTTACTGCATTGTCCCTGCCGGCGTTCGCAGCCGACGAGTTCTACGTCGTGCAGGACGTCAAGACGAAGAAGTGCACCGTCGTCGACAAGAAGCCGACGGACACGACGATGACCGTCGTCAGCCCGTCGGGCACGATCTACAAATCGCGGACCGGCGGCATGAAGACCGTGAAGGTCTGCACGTCAAACTGAGGAGCAAACTGAGGAGGATGACAAATGCCGGTATTGATCTTGTGGGCCGTGCCGGCCGTGCTGGTGATCGGCGGTGGCATCTATCTGATCGGGCATATGCACTAAGCCAGCAGTAACGGGCGAGCTGGTCCATGCGTGCAGCGCACAGGTCCGCTCGTAGTCCGCCTCCTGCGAGAGTGCGACTGCGCCCATACGGACTGGCCGCGCCGGCAGGAGCGCGAGTTGCAGTGCAGCAGGTGCGCCGGGCGTAACCCTGCGACGAAGAGTACCTCCAGCGCACGCGAAATGACTTCCGTCCGGCCGACGTTTTTCATACGCTTGCATTTCGCAAGCCGCATACCGGCTGCGCTCACGGCCCGGCTACAGGGCCGGAGCATCAAAGGGAGGGGAGACGATGAAGCGAAGGTCATTTCTCGCTGGTATCGGTGCGACCACTGCGGCGGCCACGATTGGGATGCCGTCGATCCTCAGGGCGCAAGCGTCGATCTCGCTGAACGGCGCGGTCCAGTTCAACGACGACCACGCCTTCAACCGGGCACTGCTCCGGTTCGAGGAGCTGGTGAAGAAGTACTACGGCAAGCCCGTCAACTTCACCCTGCACAGGAACTCCTCGCTCGGCCTCGAGAAGCAGTATTTCGAGTACATGTCGCAGGGCAAGGCGGTCGATTACGGCATCGTCTCGCCGGCTCACATGTCGACCTTCGCCAAGGCCGCCCCCTTCATCGACGCGCCCTTCGTGTTCAAGGGCATCGAGCACATGAACAAGGTCGTCGAAGCCAATATCCTGGCGCCGATCGCCGACGAGGTCGCGGCGAAGGCCGAGGTCGTCCTGATCGGCTATTCCGGCGGCGGCATCCGCAACATCTTCGCCAACAAGCCACTCAAGAATCTCGCCGATCTCAAGGGACTCAAGGTTCGCGTGCAGGGCGCGCCGATCTGGTCGAAGACCTTTGCGGCGGTCGGCATGAGCCCGACGGTGATCGCCTATAACGAGATCTACAACGCGATCCAGAACGGCGTGATATCGGCCGGCGAAAACGAGGCGGCCGGCGTCGAGGCGATGAAGTTCTACGAAGTCGCTCCGCATCTCAACCTGACCCAGCACGCCGTGTCGATCCGGCCGATCTGCTTCTCGGTGAAGACGCTGAAGACCCTGCCGAAGGAGCTGCAGGACGCGATCATGAAGGCCGGCAAGGAGGCCGGCGACTACGGCCGTCAGCTCGAGTCGAGCGAAGAGGTCGTCAAGCTCGACACGCTCGAGAAGGCCGGCAAGCTCAAGCGCGTTCCCTTTGAGGAGCGGGACGCCATGAAGAAGCTTGCCGACCCCGTGATGGCCACCTACGCCAAGGAAATCGGTGCGGAGGGCATTTTCGAGAAGATCAACGTCGTCTGAGGTCTTTGCGTCCGCCGACAGCACGTCCGGGCAAGCCCCGCTTCTTGCCCGGAGCTGGCGGATGAGCTGCTGCACGGAGCCCCAATGTCTGAAATGCCCGTCCCGTCCACACCGTCGCTGTGGCGCCGCGTATCGGCGGCCTATGCGAAGCTGCTGGAATTCCTGCTGGCCGCCTGTGTCGGCGTCCTGGTTGTTCCGGTCACGCTGCAAATCATCTCACGCTACACGCCCTTCATTCCATCCTACATCTGGACGGAGGAGATGGCGCGCTTCCTGTTCGTCTGGACGATCATGATCGGCGCCATGGTCGGCGTGCGCGAAGCGCAGCATTTCGAGGTCGATGTGTGGCCTGACCTGTCGCGGCGGTCGGAGGCCGCGGTGCGAATCCTCGCGCGGCTCGGCATACTGGCGCTGGCGCTGGTGTTCGTATCGGCCGGCCTCGAGTTCACCCGCTTTGCCTGGAACAGGACTTCAGAGCTGGCCGATCTGCCGCTTTGGCTGATTCACGTCGCCTGGCCTGTGACCGGCGTGACGTGGATCGTCTTTGCGGGTGAACAGATCATCGATGAAATGCGCATTCTGGTTGGGGCAGGGCGATGAGCGGCAATGTACTCTCCGCCGGACAGGCCGCGATGGTGCTGTTCGGGGTTTTCATCGGCCTGCTCATCGTGCGCGTGCCGGTCGCCTTCGCGCTCGGCCTTGCCTGCGTGCCGATTCTGCTGATCGAGCCTCATCTCTCGATGATGATGCTCGCGCAGGAAACCTTCAACGCCTACAATTCATTCATCCTGCTCGCGGTGCCGTTCTTCCTGCTGACGGCCAACCTGATGAGCATCGGCGGCATCACCGATCGCCTGGTGGCGCTGTCGCGCTCGATGGTCGGGCACTGGCCCGGATCGCTGGCGCAGATCAATGTCGTGCTGTCGGTATTCTTTGCCGGCATCTCGGGCTCCTCCACCGCTGATGCAGCGAGCCAGTCAAAGATATTCATCGATGCACAGACCAAGGAGGGCTACGATCTCTCGTTCTCGATTGCAATAACTGCGGTGTCGGCGGTCCTGGCCGTCATCATCCCGCCGTCGATCCTCATGATCGTGTGGGGCGGGCTGATCTCGACCTCGATTGCGGCGATGTATCTGGCCGGCATCGTGCCGGGTTTGCTGATCGCGGGCGCGCAGATGGCGACGGTGCACGTCTATGCAGTGCGCCGCGGCTACCCGACCTATCCGAAGGCAAGCTGGGTCGAGATGCGATGCGCCATCTGGAAGTCAATTCCGGCGCTGATGACGCCCTTCATCATCGTTGGGGGCATTCTGCTCGGCTGGTTCACCGCAACCGAGTCCGCCTGCGTCGCGGTGCTATATTCCGTCGCGCTGTCGGCGTTCTTCTATCGAGAGACAGGCATACGGGAATTGTACAAGGCCCTGCTCGACACCGGGCGCCTTGCCGGCGTGGCTCTGTTCTGCGTCGGCACCGCAAGTGCGTTCGGCTGGCTGCTCGCCTACTACAAGATCCCTCAGGAGCTGCTGGCCAACGTCTCGACATGGGGCATGGGCACTGTCTCAGCCGGCTTCTTCATCGCCTTCTGCTTTCTGGTGGTGGGCTGCTTCCTCGACGCCATCCCGGCGATAGTCATCGTCGGCACCGTGCTGGAACCACTGGCCAGGTCCGTCGATCTCCATCCGGTCCAGTTCGCGATCATTTCCATCGTGTCGCTGGCGTTCGGACTGGTGACGCCGCCCTACGGCCTGTGTCTGATGATCGCCTGTTCGATCGCCGGCGTGCGGCTGCGCTATGCTCTGAAGGACACGGTGATCATGCTGATCCCGATGCTGCTCGTGCTCGCGGCCGTCATCGTCTGGCCAAGCGTGTCGCTGTTCCTGCCGCGCCTGATCGTGCCGGAGATGCTCAAATGAGCGTCTGATGGCGCGATCCCGCGGCGGTGGGCTGCGGGATCGGCTGGATTGGTTACAGATTGCTCTCGGTGATCGCGGCGTAGACCATGCTGCGCAGCTCGCGCCGGATCGGGTAGGCGCTCGACGGCAGCACCTGCGTCATGAAGATCGCGATCAGCTCTTCGGCCGGATCGATCCAGAACGAGGTCGTGGCCGCGCCGCCCCAATTGTATTCGCCGGGGCTGCCGGCGATCAGCGTCTCTGCGGGGCGCATGGTCACCGCGAAGCCGAGACCGAAGCCGATGCCGTTATAGGCGGCCTCGGAGAACAGCGAGCGCGACACTTCGGGCAGGGCGCGGCCGCCCGGAATGTGGTTGCTGGTCATCAGGGCCAGCGTTTTCGGTCCGATCAGCCTGATACCGCCGAGCTCGCCGCCGTTGAGCAGTGCGCGGCAGAAGGTGAGATAGTCTGCGACCGTCGAGCAGAGGCCGCCGCCGCCGGAGATGAAGGAGGGCGGGGTGAGGAACGAGCTCGTTGTCGGATCGTCCTGAAGTGTCAGGCCTTCGCGGCGCTGGCCGGCATGGAAGGTCATGCCGCCACCGGGATCTGCGGAATAGCAGGCCGCGAACCGATGCGCCTTGGAGGCCGGCACGTGGAAGTCGGTGTCGGTCATGCCGAGCGGGTCGAGGATGCGTTGCTTCAGGAATTGCTCGAAGGGGATTCCCGAGATCTTGCCGACGAGATAGCCGAGCACGTCGGTTGCGACCGAGTAGTTCCAGGCCTCGCCCGGCGAGAATTCCAGCGGGATCTTGGCCAGAGCCTCGATCATGGTCTGGAGCGTGCCCGACTTCTCGACCTCGCCGATCTTTTCAGTGCGGTAGGCGGCATCGACATTGGAGCGTTGCTGGAAGCCGTAGGTGAGGCCGGACGTGTGGCGCAGGAGGTCGACGATCAGCATCGGCCGGGACGGCGGCCGGGTCAGAAAGGCCGGCGAGTTGCCGGCGATGAACACGCCGAGATCCTTCCATTCCGGAATGTACTTGGCGACGGGCTCGTCGATCGCGACCAGGCCTTCCTCGACCAGCATCATGAAGGCGACGCTGGTGAGCGGCTTGGTCATGGAATAGATGCGGTAGATGGTGTCGTCCTTGACCGACAGCTTGCGTTCGACGTCGGCAAAGCCTTGAACCGAGCTGTGCGCGACCTTGCCGCGGCGGTAGACGAGAAGATGCGTGCCGGGGAAGCGGCCGGCATCGATGTACCGTTTCCTCAGATGCGCATCGATGCGGTCGAGCGCGGCCTTGGACATGCCGACGGATTCGGGCGAGGCGGGGGTGGGGGCGAGCATCAGTTCCTCCGGGCAGTTTTGTCGGTCCGTTGATAGCCAAATGACGGCCCCATTCCAAGCCGCTCGCGCTTAACGCGAGCGGGCCGACTGGTGTAGGCTGGCCCCTGGAACGCCTCCAAGCCCCCCGGGGCCAATGAGAAAACGCAGGGCAAACCATCATGACCCAGTTCAACGAGACTGATCTCACCCAGGCCGTCGTGAAGAGCTTCGACAGCACGCCCAATCCGCGCGCCAAATTCCTGCTCCAGGAACTGGTGAAGTCGCTGCACGATTACGTGAGCAAGACGGGTCTCACCTTCGAGGAATGGGACTACGCCATCGATTTCCTGACCCGCACCGGTCAGAAATGCACCGACACCCGCCAGGAGTTCATCCTGCTGTCCGACGTGCTCGGTGTCTCCATGCTGGTCGACGCGGTCAACCATCGCGACCGCGACGGCGCCACCCAGACCACGGTGCTCGGCCCGTTCTATGTCGGCGAGCACAAGGTGACCGCGCATGGCACCGACATCTCGCCGAACAATCAAACCGGCGAGCGGATGTTCGTGCAGAGCCGCGTCACCGACCTCCAGGGCAAGCCGCTGGCCAATGTCCCCGTCGACGTCTGGCATGCCGATGATGACGGCTTCTACGATTCCCAGAAGCCGAACTATGACGAGGTCGGCGCTTCGGCGCGGGCGCGCTTCATCACCGATAACGACGGCCGCTTCTTCTTCCGTACCATTTTGCCATGCAGCTATCCGATCCCGACCGACGGCCCGGTCGGCGAGATGATCGTGCAGACCAAGCGTCATCCGATGCGCCCGGCGCATGTGCACTTCCTGGTCAACGCGAGGGGATACGAGCCCCTGATCACGCACGTCTTCATGGACGGCGACAAATATCTGGATTCCGACGTGGTGTTCGGGGTCAAGGATGATCTCGTCGCCAAGGTCGAGCCGCGCAACGATCCCGCGATGCCTGACGGCTCCAAGGCGAACGGTCAGTGGCATCTGATGACCTACGAATTCCACCTCAAGCCCGGCGGCGGCATGGCGCCGACGCCGCTTGGGGTGAAGGCTGTGGAGCGGGCCTGATGGCCCGCCGGAATGCCGGGGCAGTCCGGGCGCGTACAAGTTGGGCCATCCACGCAAGTCGTCAACCTACCAGCGATTAAACCTACACTTGGTCGACTGATCCCGATTCACCAACCCAAGTCTACCTAGGTATGGTCACTTCATACCTGCGCGCGATGGCGCCGACCAAGTGCTTGGTGTTACCGATGCATCCAGAGTGGAAAGCAACGGAACCGGCCCTGTGAGCCGGCAGTTGCGGGACAAGGCCGGCGGCGTAGCGCCCGCCGGCCCTTCTCCCGAACTAGCGGGCGCTTTGCCGCTCAACTGATGCTTATTGCCATGGTTGGTGCAGAGAGTACGCCATGAGAAACATCGCCGATCTCTTGATGCGGTTCTGGCAGGGAAGCCGACCCGCGTCCAATACTCAGATTGCGGCTATGGCTGAAAGCCAAGATCGATCCAGCATGGCTGATTTTGTCAGGATCCTGCAGGCCTACGATCAAGCCCCGTAGGGCCGACTGCGTCAGTCCGTGATACGGATGTCAGAGCAAGTCAAGACGCCGCCTCACCGCTAGACGGGCCCGTCAGCAACGGGCAGCTTGAAGTCTCCGAATTCGGCCGGTGTGCGCACAATGCGTTGCGATCACCGGTCAGGGTTTGGGACCCATTCCTCCGCGGTTGCGTCCCAATGATGGGTGTCGTCGAAGTGTTTCCAGAGTGGCCGCCTCGACTTACTTTCACCGGTCTGTCGGTTTGCATTCGGTGCGCGGAGTTGGACGACGAGCGCCCCAGCCTTCATCACCCATTCGCGAGCGTTATATCGGGAGTTCCATCTGATTGCCGCGAGCATTGGATGCCTCCTTCAAAGTAAGAAGCCTTCGCCACTTTAGCCCGAGCCAAGACCCCAAGGATGTAAACCACTTCACAGTTGGTCAACATCTTCGGCATGGGTCACGTTGCCGCGCGATCAAAAGGCACGCGGCGAAACGCAGCATTGTGCTTGCGCGCGAAGGCGCGTCCTTTCTGAGAAAGTGTAGTCTATCGCTGATGGGCGGCGCTCGATAGAGGCCAGCGCATGCTTGAGCTTTGGAACAGCTGGTACGACACCCTTGCCTCGGTGGAGGCGCTCGCCACGGTCATCATCATTGTCCTAGTGGCTGCAGGCGCTATTACGCTGGCAGATAGTCGGCGCCGATGAACGCGTCCGACAAAAGATTGATCCAGGGGAGACCTCGATAGAATTTCCCCATGACCGCCAGAAGCTGACGCTTCGGCCCTAGCGGGCGTGCAGCAGCGCCAGCAGCACGACGACGGCGCAGGCGAGTGCCGCGGAGGTCAGCTTCCAGAACATCAGCGGGCTGCGCTCCAATAGCGGCGTGATCCGCGTGTCCAGATAGGCTGGATTGGGCGTGCGAAGCTCGAAGACGAATTCGGACAGGTCCTCGTGCCGCTTGTAGGGATCGGGATGCAGCGCGCGGCGGAGCGCGCCGTCGATCCAGGCCGGCACATTGCGGTCGTCGTCTGCGGAGCGATATTTGAGCCTCCGCACGTCCGCCTTGCGCCGGATCCTGGCAATCTGGGCGCCGTAGGGAAGCTTTCCGGTCAGCATCTGGTAGCAGATCACCGCAAGCGAAAACATGTCGGAGCGCGGTGAGCCGCCTTGCCCGAGAAAATACTCCGGCGCCGTATACTGGACCGTGCCCAGGATTTCGTCGGCCTCGTCCCGTGGCGCAGCCTCCGCGACGCCCGCAACCCTGACCGATCCGAAGTCGATGATCTTCGCGGTGCCGGTCCGGTCGATCAGGATGTTTTCGGGCCTGAGATCCTGATGCAGCATCTCCATGCGGTGGAAGGCGCGCAGGCCCGCGGCGATCTGCTCAACGATGCCACGCACGGTTTCGAGATCGGGGCGCGGATTGTCGGTCATCCACTGCTTCAGGGTCTGCCCCTCGACGAATTCGGTCGCGACATAGAGATAATTGCGGCGCCGCGACTGCGACAGCGGCTTCAGCACGTGAGGGCTGTCGATCCGGCGCGCGATCCACTCCTCCATCAGGAAGCGCTTGAGATAGGCGGCGTTGTCGCGCAAATCGACCGACGGCAGCTTGAGCGCGACCGGCTCCTCGGTCTCGGCATCGACGGCGAGATAGATGTGGCTGCGGCTGCTGCCGTGGATCTCGCGGACGATGCGGTAGCCGTCGAACATCGCGCGCGGCTCCGGCAGCGGAGGCAGCGGCAATTGTGACGTCTGATTGAAGATGCCGGCCGGCTCGCGCTGCGGCACCGCGTCGATGCGGATAATCTGGACGGTGATGTTGTCGTCGCTGCCGCGCCGGTAGGCTTCCTCGACGATCGCCCTTGCCGCACCGTCGAGTTCGCCTGCGTGCTCGTTCAGCGCGCTCGTGATGAAGCGCGCGTCGACGAATTCGTAGGCGCCGTCGGTCGCCAGCAGGAACGTGTCGCCGGCCTCGACCTCGAACGCCAGGTAGTCGATCTCGAGCTGCGGATTGATGCCGAGCGCGCGGCCGAGATAGGTCTGCTCCGATGACACGATGATGCGGTGATCGTCGGTCAGCTGCTCGAGCGCCTTGCCGGCGACGCGGTAGATGCGGCAGTCGCCGACATGGAAGATGTGCGCGGTGGTCGCCTTGATGACCATGGCGCTGAGGGTGCAGACATAGCCCTTGTCGCGGTCATAGGCATATTGGCTCTTGCGCGTCTGCGCATGCAGCCAGGAATTGGTGGCGTCCAGCACGCGGCGGGCGGAGGTCTTCACCGTCCAGGATTCCGACGTGCAGTAATAGTCCATCAGGAAGCTCTTGACCGCCGACTCGCTGGCGATCTGGCTCACGCTGCTAGAGGAGATGCCGTCGGCGAGGACCGCCGAGATGCCCTTCAGGCCGAGCAGCGGCTCCTCTGGAATGAGGACGCCGTGAAAGTCCTGGTTGACGGGCTTGCGGCCCTTGTCGGAGTGCTGGCCGACCGAAATCAGGAGTCCGCGGGTCATCGTCATCACCAGGAGAGGGGAGCCTCACCCTGCTCGGGCGAGGCTCCCCTGTCGAGACGTATTCGATCAGGCGGCGACGCGGGGCTTTGCAGCCTTGTCGACCTGGCGCTTCGGCAGGGTCATGACGTGCGTGGCGTAGAGGGTCATGCCGGTGAAGGCGAGGCCGCCGACGAGGTTGCCGAGCACGGTCGGGATCTCGTTCCAGATCAGATAGTCGAGGATCGAGAACTTCGCGCCGAGCAGCAGGCCGGACGGGAACAGGAACATGTTCACGACGGAATGCTCGAACACCATGTAGAAGAACACCAGGATCGGCATCCACATCGCGATGACCTTGCCGGGGACCGAGGTCGAGATCATGGCGCCGACGACGCCGGTCGAGACCATCCAGTTGCAGAGCATGCCGCGCAGGAACAGCGTCGCCATGCCGGCCGCACCGTGCGCGGCGTAGCCGAGCGTCCGGCTTTCGCCGATGATTCCGATGGCGGTCCCGACCTTGTCCGGCGGCTGCGTGAAGCCGAAGGTGGTGACGAAGGCCATCATGAAGGCGACCGTGAACGCGCCGGCGAAATTACCGATGAACACGAGGCCCCAGTTGCGCAGCACGCCGCCGATCGTGACGCCAGGACGCTTGTCGATCAGGGCAAGCGGCGAGAGCACGAACACGCCGGTCAGGAGGTCGAAGCCGAGGAGGTACAGCATGACGAAGCCGACCGGAAACAAGAGCGCGCCGACCAGCGGCTGACCCGTGTTGACGTTGATCGTGACGGCGAACCATGCGGCGAGCGTGAGGATGGCGCCGGCCATGTAGGCGCGGATGATGGTATCCCGGGTGGACATGAAGATCTTGGACTCGCCCGCATCCACCATCTTGGTGACGAATTCCGAAGGCGCGAGATACGACATCAATGGTTCCTTTTGCTTCGTAAGAGAGGTCGACGCGCACCTGGCGAGAGCGCGGCTGAACATCTTTGGCCGTGCGGGCTGGCTTGCCACGCACGAGCGGTATGGAGAGTTGGAAGCCGTGAGAATCGCGTCACGAGGACTGAGCCGGTGAGGGCCGCGAAGCAGTGAGCTTCCGGGATGCAGCCGCCAGAGGCTGCAACAATGCGGCGAGCCGCAGTCTTCGTTGACGGCCCAGGAAATGCAAGTCGCGTGCCGTTCGGGCCAACGAGAAAGATCAAGCAATCTCAATACGATGTGTTGCTGCTTGGTTGGCTGCCGACATGCCCTCGAGCCTTTTGCCTGGGCTGCTGCACAAGTTTTGTGCGACGCACAAGGATTGAGCAGGTCGCAAATTTCGCGTGCGGAGCGGGGGTGCGGCAGTCTGGCGCGGTCACCGTAACCCCTTCATTGTCCGCCATTTTTGGCGATGAAGGGCTTGGCATGAAGCTTGAATAGTTCCGTGCCGACGCCATTGAAGCCGTCCCGCGAGACTTCTCATCCGACTTGCCGACGCCACCAGACGGGGGTCTCCCCCGTCGTGCGTTCGCATGCGCCAAAGACGGCGCCGCCGGACGGACGGGCTGCTCGTGTGCACTGACGCCATCAATTCTGCAACGACGCAAAGGACGACATATGACCAAGCGCACCCGCAGGCCCTCGGACAATGGGCTCAGCCGCCGCCAATTGTTGAAGGCCGCAGGCTCTACCGCCGCACTTCTCGCCGCCGCCAAACTGAATTTTCCCGCCGGCGCCTTCGCGCAGGACGCTGGCCCCGAGGTCAAGGGCGCCAAGCTCGGCTTCATCGCGCTCTCCGATGCCGGCCCGCTCTTCGTCGCCAAGGACAAGGGTCTGTTCGCCAAATACGGCATGCCCGACGTCGACGTGCAGAAGCAGGCCTCTTGGGGCACCACGCGCGACAATCTCGTGCTCGGCTCCGAGGGCAACGGCATCGACGGCGCGCATATCCTCACCCCGATGCCGTATCTGATCTCGGCCGGTAAGGTGACGCAGAACAACCAGCCGACGCCGATGTACATCCTGGCCCGGCTCAATCTCGATGCGCAGTGCATCTCGGTCGCAAAGGAATATGCCGACCTCAAGGTCGGCGTCGATGCCTCGCTGCTGAAGGCGGCGTTCGAGAAGAAGAAGGCCGAGGGCAAGTCGGCCAAGGTCGCGATGACCTTTCCCGGCGGCACGCATGACCTCTGGGTTCGCTACTGGCTCGCCGCCGGCGGCATCGATCCGGACAAGGATGTCGAGACCATCACCGTGCCGCCTCCGCAGATGGTGGCCAACATGAAGGTCGGCACCATGGATGCGTTCTGTGTCGGCGAGCCCTGGCCGGGGCAGCTGGTGCACCAGGGCATCGGCTATACCGCCGTCAACACCGGCGAGATATGGAGCAAGCATCCCGAAAAGTCACTCGGCATGCGCGCGGCCTGGGTCGACAAGAACCCGAAGGCTGCGAAAGCGATCCTGATGGCGGTGATGGAAGCCCAGCAATGGGCCGACAAGATGGAGAACAAGGAGGAGCTCGCCACCATCATGGCCAAGCGCCAGTGGATCAACTGCCCGGTCGAGGACATCGCCGATCGCGCCAAGGGCAAGTTCGATTACGGCCTTTCCGGCAAGGTGGTCGAGAACTCGCCGCACATCATGAAGTACTGGCGCGACCATGCCTCCTATCCATTCCAGAGCCACGACCTCTGGTTCATGACGGAGGACATTCGCTGGGGCAAATACGAGGCCGGCTTCGACAGCAAGGCGCTCATCGCCAAGGTCAACCGCGAGGACATGTGGAAGGATGCGGCCAAGACACTCGGCGTCGCGAGCTCCGACATCCCGACATCCACCTCGCGCGGCAAGGAGACCTTCTTCGACGGCAAGGTGTTCGATCCCGAAAATCCGGCAGCCTATCTGAAGTCGCTCGCGATCAAGCGCGTCGAAGTCTGATGGAGCCAGCGGCCGCCCATGGGCGGCCGCATCGTCCTTTGCAGCCGGAGAGATATTGCGATGAATATGCCTGCCACGAAGATTGAGGTCGAGACCGCGTCGCCTGCGGCCGTTGCCGCACCGGTCGTCGCGCTGACACCGAAGCGCCCGCCGCGCGCTGAAGCCTATGCGCGGATGGCGCGAGAAACTGCCGTGCGCGTGATCCCGCCGCTGGTCGTGATCGCGCTTTTGACGCTGGTGTGGGAGCTGGTCTGCCGTCGCGCCGGCTCGGCGCTGCCGCCGCCGTCACGTGTGTTCAAGGACACGAAGGAGCTGATCCTCGATCCGTTCTTCGACCATGGCGGCATCGACAAGGGCCTGTTCTGGCATCTGTCCGCCAGTCTCCAGCGCGTCGCCTTCGGCTATTCGCTCTCGGCGATCGCCGGCATCGCGCTCGGCGTGCTGGTGGGGCAGTCGGTCTGGGCGATGCGCGGGCTCGATCCGCTGTTTCAGGTGCTCCGCACCATTCCGCCGCTGGCCTGGCTGCCGCTCTCGCTCGCGGCGTTCCGCGACGGCCAGCCCTCGGCGATCTTCGTCATCTTCATCACCTCGATCTGGCCGATCATCATCAACACCGCGGTCGGCATCCGCAACATCCCGCAGGATTATCGCAACGTCGCGGCGGTGGTGCAGCTCAACCCGCTCGAGTTCTTCGCCAAGATCATGATCCCGGCGGCGGCGCCTTACATCTTCACGGGCCTTCGCATCGGCATCGGGCTGTCCTGGCTCGCCATCATCGCCGCGGAAATGCTGATCGGCGGCGTCGGCATTGGCTTCTTCATCTGGGACGCATGGAACTCCTCGCATATCAGCGAGATCATCCTGGCGCTGTTCTATGTCGGCATCGTCGGCTTCGTGCTGGATCGCGTGATCGCCGGCCTCGGCAAGGTCGTCACCCGCGGCACCGCGCTGAACTGAGGGAGAAGAGCACATGACCGCCTATCTGAAGCTCGACCACATCGACAAGGTCTTTACCCGCGGTGCCGCCACCACGGAGGTGCTGAAGGAGATCAATCTCACGATCGAGAAGGGTCAATACGTCTCGATCATCGGCCATTCCGGCTGCGGCAAGTCGACCTTGCTCAACATCATCGCGGGGTTGACCAACGCCACCACCGGCGGCGTGCTGCTGGAAAACCGCGAGGTCAACTCGCCGGGGCCGGACCGCGCTGTCGTGTTCCAGAACCACAGCCTGTTGCCGTGGCTCACCGTCTACGAGAACGTGAGGCTCGGCGTCGACAAGGTCTTTGCCAGGACCAAGTCCCGCGCCGAGCGCGACGCCTGGGTCATGCACAATCTCAACCTCGTGCAGATGGCCCACGCCAGGGACAAGCGCCCGTCCGAAATCTCCGGCGGCATGAAACAGCGCGTCGGCATTGCGCGGGCGCTGGCGATGGAGCCGAAGGTGCTGCTGCTGGATGAGCCGTTCGGCGCGCTCGACGCGCTGACCCGCGCTCACTTGCAGGACTCGGTGATGGCGCTGCATCAGAAGCTCGGCAACACCATTTTAATGATCACTCACGACGTCGACGAGGCCGTGCTGCTGTCCGACCGCATCGTGATGATGACCAATGGGCCGAGCGCGCGGATCGGCGAGGTGCTGGAGGTGCCGCTGGTGCGCCCGCGCAAGCGGCTCGAGCTGGCCACCAACACCACCTATCTGAAGTGCCGCCAGCGCGTGCTCGAATTCCTCTACGAGCGTCATCGCTTCGTCGAGGCCGCGTAAACCAAAGGTTACTGGCAGAAGATCTGCGCCTAAATAATCGACATCAAGCTCAATCCTTGTGCGCCGCACAAGGATTGAGCGAATCGCAAATTTAGCGTGCGGAAAGGCCCTGCCAGAATTTCTGGCAATACGAATAACGCCCTGGAATCCCTGTATTTCCAGCGTGCGCGCAACTGGCACGGAAATTGAAACGTCTTTGCGCGACGCCAACGACGACGTCCCTCAACATCATCAATCAGCATCGTGAACTCGCCACCGGGGTGAAGCCTCGGAGCGCGCCTCCATGTGAGGCGGAGCCTGCAACGACGCAGCGGTGAGCCTGGAAGGGATACTCAATGACGAAGAATCCTACTTGGATTTCAGACTGGCGCCCCGAAGATGAGGCGTTCTGGAATGCGACCGGCAAGACGATCGCGCGACGCAACCTGATCTGGTCGATCGTGGCCGAACATATCGGCTTCTCGGTCTGGCTGATCTGGAGCATCGTCACCACCAAGCTGCCGCAGGCGGGCTTTCACTACACCACCGACCAGCTGTTTCAGCTCATCGCTGTGCCGGGACTCATCGGCGCCCTGATACGCTTTCCCTATACGTTCGCGGTCACGACCTTCGGCGGCCGCAACTGGACCATCTTCAGCGCGGCGATCCTGTTCATCCCGACCTTGTCGCTTGCCTATTTCGTGAGCCAGCCCGATACGCCGTTCTGGCTGATGCTGCTGATCGCCTCGACCGCAGGTCTCGGCGGCGGCAATTTCGCCTCCAGCATGACCAACATCTCCTTCTTCTTCCCCGACAGGATGAAGGGCTGGGCGCTCGGCCTGAACGCGGCCGGCGGCAATATCGGCGTCTCCAGCGTGCAGCTGCTGACCCCGATCCTGATGACGCTCGCCGTCTTCAACCTGTTCCAGGCAACCCCGGTCGATGGCATCTTCCTGCAGAATGCCGGCCTGATGTGGGTGCTGCCGATCGCGATCGCGGTGTTCGGTGCCGTGTTCTTCATGAACAACCTGACCACGGCGAAGTCTTCGGTGAAGAACCAGCTTGCGATCGTCAAGCGCAAGCACACCTGGATCATGGCGTATCTCTACATCGGTACGTTCGGCTCCTTCATCGGCTATTCGGCTGCGTTTCCGCTGCTGATCAAGACCCAGTTCCCGCAAATCACGATTGCGATCGCGTTCCTGGGGCCGCTGGTCGGCTCGCTGTCGCGTCCGCTCGGCGGCTGGCTCGCCGACAAGATCGGTGGCTCCATCATCACCTTCTGGAACTTCATCGCGATGGCAGGCGCAACGGTGGGCGTGCTCTACTTCGTCGGGCAAAAGGATTTCATCGGCTTCCTGTCGATGTTCCTGATCCTGTTCGTGACGACGGGCATCGGCAACGGGTCGACCTATCGCATGATCCCCTCGATCTTCCGCGAAGAGAACCTGTTCAGGGTGCGCGGCAAGGGCGAGGCGGCGCGCGCGCTCGCGCTGAAGACGGCGAGCATCGAGAGCGGTGCAGCGGTCGGCTTCATCGGCGCGATCGGTGCCGTCGGCGGCTACCTGATCCCGACCGGTTTCGGCAAGTCGATCGCCCTGACCGGCGGCCCGCAGCTCGCGCTCGCGATCTATCTCGCCTTCTACGCCAGCTGCCTCGGCTTGACCTGGTGGTTCTACCTGCGTCGCGGCCCGCAGGGTGAGGGCGCCTCAAGCCTCGCCGAGGCGCGGGTCTGACACTTGGCACGAATGTCGCTTCTCCCCGTACGCGGGGAGAAGACTCTCTGATGACGTTTGACCCATGAACCTTGTTCGCAACGAAGCGCACCAAGGCAAACCGAAACAGACAGGAGAACCACATGACGCCCGAACAGATCACTCTCATCCAGCAGAGCTTCGCCAAGGTCGCGCCGATTTCGGAAGCTGCCTCCGTGTTGTTCTACGACCGCCTGTTCGAGGTGGCGCCGTCCGTGCGCGCGATGTTCCCTGAAGATATGACCGAGCAGCGCAAGAAGCTGATGGGGATGCTCGCCGCCGTCGTCAGCGGCCTGTCGAACCTGGAGACGGTTCTTCCCGCGGCCTCCGCGCTCGCCAAGCGTCACGTCGCTTACGGCGCCACGGCCGAGCACTATCCCGTGGTCGGTGCGACCTTGCTGTGGACCCTGGAGAAGGGCCTTGGCGACGCCTGGACGCCCGAATTGGCAAAGGCCTGGACCGACGCCTACGGCGTTCTGTCCGGCTTTATGATGTCCGAGGCCTACGGCGCGCAAGCGCAGGCCGCTGAATAGGAGATGCCTCGTGAGTGAACCGCTGGTCATCGTCGGTAACGGTATGGCGGCCGCGCGTCTGGTCGACGAGCTCGCCAAGACCTCGCTCGGCCGCTACGCGGTCGCGGTGATCGGCGAAGAGCCGCGACTCGCTTACAATCGCGTGCTGCTCTCCTCCGTGCTGGCCGGCGAGACCGGCTCGCACGAGATCGAGCTGCGGCCGGCCGATTGGTGGCGCCATCGTGGCGTCACGGTGCGCTATGGCTATCGCGTCACCGAGATCGACACCGGCCGCCGCGAGCTCAAGATCGAGGGCGAGGAGAGCATGGAGTATTCCAAGCTCGTGCTCGCCACCGGATCGACGCCGCTGCGGCTCAATTTGCCGGGCGCCGATCTCGCCGGCGTGCACACTTTTCGCGATACGCGCGACGTCGACCTTTTGCTGACGCTGGCCGCTGCGAAGAAGCGTGTCGTCGTGGTTGGCGGTGGTCTGCTCGGACTTGAGGCAGCCTACGGCCTTGCCAAGGCCGGCGCGCCGGTAACGCTGCTGCATCTGATGGACCGGCTGATGGAGCGTCAGCTCGATGGGCCGGCCGCCGACCTGCTCAAGATGCTGGTCGAGCGCAAGGGCATCCGCATCCTGCTCAATGCCTCGACCGCCCGCATCCATGGCGATGGCCATGTCGAGGCCGTCGAGCTTGCCGATGGCAGCCGCATCGAGGCCGACGCGGTGATCTTCGCCGCCGGCATCAAGCCGAACGTGGCGCTTGCCAAAGACGCCGGCATCGCGGTCAACCGCGGCATCGTCGTCAACGATTTGATGCAGACGGCATCGCCCGACATCTTCGCGCTCGGCGAATGCGCCGAGCATCGCGGCACCTGCTATGGCCTGGTCGAGCCCGCCTATGAGCAGGCGCGGGTGCTGGCACGGCATCTGGCCGGCCGGCCCGCCGCCTACCAGGGCAGCGTGGTCTCGACCAATTTGAAGGTCTCCGGCGTCAGCGTGTTCTCCGCCGGCGACTTCATGGGCGGGGAGGGCAGCGAGAGCCTGGTGCTGACCGACCGCAGGCGCGGCACCTACAAGAAGCTCGTGATCGCCGACGGTCGGCTCACCGGCGCGGTGCTGATCGGCGATACCGTCGATGCGCTCTGGTATCTCGAGTTGATCCGTAATCGCGACAAGGTGGCGGCGATCCGGACCGACATGATGTTTGGTCGCGCGCTCGCGCGTTCTTCCAAGGCGGCTTGATAGAGCCGGCGTGACAGGGCAGCTTGATATGACGGCGATCGATACCACGCTTCGTGCCACCAAGACGACCTGTCCCTATTGCGGCGTCGGCTGCGGCGTGCTGGCGACGCCGGACGGCATGGGCGGTGCGGCGATCGCTGGCGATCCTGACCATCCCGCCAATTTCGGCCGGCTGTGCTCCAAGGGCTCCGCGCTCGGTGAGACTGTCGGGCTGGAAAGCCGCTTGCTCTATCCGATGATCCGCTGCAAGGGCGTGCTCGAGCGCGTCGCCTGGAGCGATGCGCTCGATCATGTCGCCCATCGCATGCAGCACATCGTGGCGCGAGATGGCGCCGATGCGGTCGCGTTCTATCTGTCCGGCCAGCTCCTCACCGAGGATTATTACGTCGCCAACAAGCTGATGAAGGGCTTTGTCGGCACGGCGAATGTCGATACCAACTCGCGGCTCTGCATGTCGTCCTCGGTCGCCGGCCATCGCCGCGCCTTTGGCGCCGACACAGTCCCCGGCTGCTATGAGGATCTCGATCAGGCCGATCTGCTGGTCTTCGTCGGCTCGAACGCGGCCTGGTGCCATCCGGTGCTGTTCCAGCGCATGCTGAAGAACCGTGGGGAGCGTGGCGCGCGCATGATCGTGATCGATCCGCGCCGCACCGACACTGCGAGCGATGTCGATCTGTTCCTCGGCCTCAAGCCCGGCACCGATACCGCGCTGTTCTCCGGCCTGTTCGTCCATCTCGCCGACAATGGTGCGCTGGACCAGGACTACATCGCGCAGAACACGAGCGGTTTCGACGATGCCTTGGCGCGTGCGCGCAGCATCGCCGGCAGCGTCACTGCGACGGCGCTCGCGACGGGCCTCTCGGAGCAGGATGTCGCCACCTTCTTCAAGATGTTCCGCGACACGGACCGCGTCGTCACGCTGTATTCGCAGGGCGTCAACCAGTCGGCACAGGGCACCGACAAGGTCAACGCGATCCTGAACTGCCACCTCGCGACGGGACGCATCGGCAAGCCCGGCGCCTCGCCGTTCTCGCTCACCGGCCAGCCCAACGCGATGGGCGGCCGCGAGGTCGGCGGTCTCGCCAATATGCTTGCCGCGCATATGGGCTTCACGCCGCCCGACATCGATCGTGTCAGGCGGTTCTGGAAGGCGCCGCGCATCGCCACCCATGAGGGGTTGAAGGCGGTGCAGCTGTTCGAGGCCATCCATCGCGGCGAGGTCAAGGCGCTCTGGGTGATGGGCACCAATCCCGCGGTGTCGCTGCCCGATGCGGACTTCGTGCGCGAGGCGTTGAAGAAGCTCGAGCTGTTCGTGGTGTCCGAGAACGTGCTCTCCAACGACACGGTCGATGCCGGTCCGCATGTGCTGCTGCCGGCGCTCGCCTGGGGCGAGAAGTCGGGCACCGTGACCAATTCCGAGCGCCGCATCTCGCGCCAGCGCTCGTTCCTGCCGGCGCCGGGCGAGGCGCGCCCCGATTGGTGGATCCTCAGCGAGACCGCCAAGCGCCTCGGCTTCGGCGACAGCTTCAACTACAAATCCGCCGCCGAGATCTTCCGAGAGCACGCCGCGCTCTCGGCGTTCGAGAACGAGGGCAGCCGCGATTTCGATATCGGCGCGCTGACTTCGCTGTCCGACGACGCCTTCGACGCCTTGAAGCCGGTGCAGTGGCCGGTGCGCGAAGGCGAGACGTCCAGCGAGCGCTTCTTTGCAAAGGGCGGCTTCTTCACCAATGACGGCAAGGGCCGCTTCGTTGCGCCGGAGGTACCGTCGCTGCGCGGCGAGACCGGTGCCTCGCGCCCCCTCAGGCTCAACACCGGACGCATCCGCGACCAATGGCACACCATGACGCGCACGGGGCTCAGCCAGCGCCTGGGCGCGCATCTGCCGGAGCCCTTCGTCGAGATCCATCCTGATGATGCCGGCAAATACGGCATCGTTCACGACGGCTTTGCCCGCGTGAGCACCGACTACGGTCAGTGCATCCTGAAGGTCGTCGTCAGTGACGGCACTCAGCGTGGCACATTGTTCGCGCCGATCCATTGGAGCGCAATGAATGCCTCGCATGGCCGCGTCGGAGCGCTGGTGCAGTCCTTCACCGATCCGTTCTCGGGGCAGCCGGAATCCAAGGCGACGCCGGCCGCGATCGCGCCTTACGAATTCGTCTTCCGCGGCTTTGCGCTGTCGCGGAAGCAGCTCGATCTGCCGCCGAACCTGTTGTGGACCCGCGTCACGGTCACCGGCGGCTTTGGCTATCTCTTTGCCGACAACGCCGACCTCTCGCGTTGGCCGGCCTGGGTCGAGAGCGTCGCCGGCGAGGACGTCGCCGACTATCGCGACTTCGGCGGCGGGATCTATCGTGCGGCGTCGTTCGCGGGCGATCGCATCGACACCTGCCTGTTCGTCGGCCCTGGGCATGATGCGGGCGACTGGGAGGTGGTGAAGAGCCTGTTCGTGGCCGACCTCGTCACCGACGATCAGCGCCGCATGCTGCTGTCAGGCAAGTCCGGCGAAGGCGCCGCCTCGACCGGGCCGGTCGTCTGCGCCTGCTTCGGCGTCGGCCGCGGCACCATCTGCGAGACGATCGCGGCCGGCGCGCGCTCGGCTGCCGAGATCGGCGCCAAGCTCAAGGCCGGCACCAATTGCGGCTCCTGCATTCCGGAACTGAAGCGCCTGATCGCAGCGACGGACACGGCGCCGGTGAAGCAGGCGAAGGTCGCGGGCGCGGTGGGGTAGGCCTCGTGCCTCGGACGCAGCGCAGCGCGTAGCGGTGCGCTGCAGAGCCGGGGCCCATCTAGCAGCGAGTGTTTGGCCTTTCTGGGTCCCGGCTCTGCGCAGCAGCGTTTCACGCTGCAGCGCGTCCGGGACGCGAGGGTGGCGTGGACGCGGCCATTCCCGGCCCAATCGACGGGCCCTCGATTGTGCCCTATGGTGCCGCGTGCTCCCCCTCAACACATCCAAAAACAACAATGATGTACCTGGAAACGCCGCCGCGCCTGATCGAGACGAGGCTTTTCTCCGCGATGCCCGAAAAGTTCCGCCGCAAGGGCGTGCGGACCGATTGGGCTGATGCCAACCGGCCGAATGTGCCGACCGACAGCTTCATCGAAGGACCGTCTTTCGACAGCGACGGCAATCTCTACATCGTCGACATTCCCTTCGGCCGCATCTTTCGCATCGCGCCTGATGGCGAATGGTCGCTCGTGATCGAATATGAGGGTTGGCCGAACGGACTGAAGATCGCATCTGATGGGCGCATCCTGGTGGCCGACTACAGGCACGGCATCATGGAGCTCGACCCCAACGCCGGTCGCATCAAGCCCGTCCTGACCGCGCGCAATTCAGAATCTTTCCGCGGTTGCAACGACCTGCATCTTGCTTCCAACGGCGACATCTATTTCACCGATCAGGGCCAGACCGGCCTGCACGACCCCAGCGGTCGCGTGTATCGTCTCGCATCGAATGGCCGGCTCGATTGCCTGATCGACACCGGTATCAGCCCGAATGGCCTGGTGCTCGACCCAACAGAAACCGTGCTGTTCGTCGCGATGACGCGCGACAACGCGGTGTGGCGGTTGCCGTTCATGAAGGACGGCAGTGTGTCCAAGGTCGGCCGCTTCTGCTCGCTGTTCGGCACCAGCGGTCCCGATGGCTTGACCATGGACGCCAGGGGTCGCCTGTTCGTCGGCCATGCTTCGCTCGGCCACGTCTTCGTGTTCGCGCCGAACGGCGAATTGCTTGCGCGGATCAAGTCGTGCGCGGGGCCGAATTGCACCAATGTGGCGATCGGTGGCGCAAACAAGGATCGTCTCTATATCCCGGAGTCATCGACCGGCAGCGTGCTGGTTGCTGATATCAGCGGATTGAACTCCTGAGCTTTGTGGCAGTTGCCCGAGCGGAGGAGCGACATGGAGACGAACATGAATACAAAACTCTTCGGCAAAATCGGTGCCAACGTCTCCGTCATCGGGCAGGGCACCTGGTATCTCGACCATGGCGACCGCAAGCGCGCGATTGCGGCGCTTCAGCGCGGGCTCGATCTCGGCATGACCCACATCGACACCGCCGAGATGTATGGCGATGCCGAGCTCGTCATTGCCGATGCGATCACGGGCCGCCGTGATGAAGTGTTCCTCGTCTCCAAGGTGTTGCCGAGCAACGCGTCGCGCCGCGGCACCATCACCGCCTGCGAGCGTTCGCTGAAGCGGCTGAAGACCGATCATCTCGATTGCTATCTCCTGCACTGGCGCGGTTCCTATCCGCTCGAAGACACCGTCGCCGCGTTCGAGGAGCTGGTGAAATCAGGCAAGATCAAATCCTGGGGCGTGTCCAATTTCGATGCCGATGATCTCGACGAAATTCTCGACGTCGCGGGCGAAGGTCGTATCGCCTGCAATCAGGTGCTCTATCATCTGAAGGAACGCGCGATCGAGCATGCGGTGATCCCGTGGTGCGAGCAGCATGGCGTCGCCGTCGTCGCCTACTCGCCGTTCGGTCACGACGATTTTCCGGATGCGCGCAGCAAGGGCGGTGCCGTGCTGGAGCGCATCGCAGAGGCGCGTCGCGTGACGCCGCGTCAGGTCGCGCTCAGCTTCCTCACCCGTGCGACTACGGTGTTCGCGATTCCGAAGGCCTCGTCCCCCGAACATGCCCGCGAGAATGCGGCGGCCGGTGATCTCGCGCTAACGAAAGACGAGATTTCGGCGCTCGATGCGGCGTTTCCGCGCGGGCCGAAGCCGCGCAGCCTGCCCATGCTGTAACGCACAAACGCCCATTATTAACGGAGCATTGACGCGCGCAGCGGCCCGCGCATATCGGCATCCTGTTTTCGGAAGTTGTGAACGCGGCGCATTTGTCGTTTTTTACCACCGTTCTCGATTCGCATTTTCCCGGGTTCCAGCCGTGACACCGCCGCCCGCCGCAGCCGCAAGGCTGGACAGTATCCCCATGCCCGTGCCGGAGAAGAAGCAGACGGCTCGCCGCGCGCCCGCGCGTGTCGACCATCCCTTCAAGGGCATTGCGCTGGTGCTGCTGTCGACGATCTTCCTCGGCTGCTCCGACGTCACCGCGAAATATCTGTCGACCAGCCTGCCGTCGATCGAGATCACCTGGATCCGCTTCGTCACGTTCGCGCTGATGTTCACGCCGGTGATGCTGCCGGGCTCTCCGCTCCATGCGATGCGCACCGAGCGGCTCGGCCTGCAACTGATGCGCGGTGCCGCGCTGCTCGGCTCCTCGCTGTTCTTCATCACCGGCCTGCGCTTCCTTCCCATCGCGGAAGCCTCCGCGACGGGCTTCGTCTCGCCGCTGTTCGTCACTGCGCTCTCGATCGTCTTCCTCAGCGAGACGGTGGGCATGCGACGCTGGATCGCGACCGCGATCGGCCTGACGGGCGTGCTGATCATCCTGCGGCCGGGCTCGAGCGCGTTTCACGCCGCTGCGTTCTTCCCGATCGTCTCTGCGTTCTGCTGGGCCGCCGCGCTGATCCTGACGCGGATGATGAGCGGGCGTGAAGCCGTGCTCACCACGATGGCGTATTCCGCGCTGACGGGCGTTGCGATCCTTTCCGTGATGGTGCCGTTCGTCTGGGTCACGCCGAGCTGGACCGCGATCGGGCTCGGCATCGTGATCGGCGTCGCCTCCACCGTCGGCCAGTGGATCATCGTGCTGGCCTATCGCTATGGCGATGCCTCGGTGCTGGCGCCGTTCTCCTACACGCAGCTGCTGTGGGTCAGCATTCTCGGCTTCTTCATCTTCGGCGAGGTCCCCGATCTCTGGACGGTCGTCGGCGCGGCCTTCATCGTCGCCAGCGGCCTCTACATCGCTCATCGCGAGCGTATCCGCCGCGCCCAGTTGCTGGTGCTGGAAGAGCGTTCCCCGAACCCCTGACGCAAGTTCGTGCGCCCTGTTACGTGCTATCAACGGCTCCAACAATGCGGGAGGAGCCGGATGCGCGCTGCGATTTTCAGGAACGGTGAGATTGTCGTCGACAGGATGGCCGATCCGAAGCCGGGCCCCGGCCAGGTGCTGGTCAAGACGCTCGCCTGCGGCATCTGCGGCTCCGACCTGCATGCGCGCCAGCATGCGCCGCGGATGGTGGAGATGGCCAGGAAGACCGGTCGCACGCCGATGGATCTGTCGCGTGACGTCGTGTTCGGTCACGAATTCTGCTGCGAGATCATCGATTACGCCCCCGGCACGGAACGCAAGTTCAAACCGGGGACGCATGTCTGCTCGCTGCCCGCGCTGGTGACGCCGGCGGGCATCAAGGGGATCGGCTACTCCAACGACTTCGTCGGCGGCTATGCGGAGCAGATGGTCTTGAGCGAGCCGCTCCTGCTCGAAGTGCCCAACGGTCTTGCGCCGGAACATGCGGCGTTGACCGAGCCGCTCGCAGTCGGCGTTCATGCCGTGGCGAAAGCCAACATCCGGGGCGGCGAGGTGCCGCTCGTCATCGGTTGCGGCCCTGTCGGGCTCGCGGTGATCGCGGCGCTGAAGATCAAGGGGCTGCACCCCATCGTCGCCGCCGACTATTCGCCGGCGCGGCGCGCGCTAGCGGCAAAGCTCGGCGCCGATATCGTCGTCGATCCCAGGGTGTCGCAGCCCTATGCGACCTGGGCCGAGCACGCGCAGATGTCGGACGCCGAGAAGGCGGCGAGGCCACCGTTCCAGGCCATGCTGCCGGCGCTGAAGCCCGCGATCATCTTCGAATGCGTCGGCGTGCCCGGGCTGCTGCAGCAGGTTTTCGAAGGCGCACCGCGCGATGCAAGGATCGTTGTGGTCGGCGTCTGCATGGAGACCGACAAGAGCGAACCCATGCTCGGCATCATGAAGGAGCTCAACGTCCAATACGTGCTCGGTTATACGCCGGACGAATTCGCAGGCTCACTTCGGCTGATCGCGGAAGGGCAGGTGGATGCGGCGGCGATGGTCACGGCCGAGGTCGGCATCGACGGCGTCGCCAAGGCCTTCGCCGATCTCGCCAATCCTGAAGCCCACACCAAGATCATCGTGCAGCCGTGGCGATGACGGTACTG